>CAZYBX010000079.1:0-6935 GCA_964645565.1 uncultured Planctomycetia bacterium
TCAAAAGAAAACCCCACGTGGCCCAGGATACGTGGCCCTCAAGCATCTTGAAGGCATGGCCTATCTTTTCTTTAAAGGGTATTTTCTTCGACGCGATAAACCCCCTTACCAGGACAGGGAAGTTTTCCGCGCCGTAGGCCCAGCGCCGCCTCTGCTTATAAATATTTATTAATGTCCGCCGCCAGTTTTCTGAAACAGCGGCATCCATGGATACGGTTGTATATAAAGGTATCACTCTGTATTTTCCCTCATAATGTATATACGCCTTCCAAAAGACAGCGGAGTCGTCGGATATCATATCTTTCGGCCAATAACCTATCTCGGCCAGGGCTTTAAAACTCATACTGTGGCTTGAGAAGGTAACGAGCCTCTCGGGGTGTGTGATCTCGATCAATTGGAAAAAAGACGACCCTACTTCCATGACACGCGTAAACCACGGGGCGTCCCAGATATTGTTATTGTAAACGGGGATGGGCTGAAAGCTCGCCCGCGTCCGGTCAGGCGTGATCATAAAAGTGTAAGTAAGGCACGCGAAATAGTTGCTGTCGACCACGGTATCGGCGTCGAAACAGGAGACGACGACGTCATCCAAAGCGATCTTTTTTGAGTGAAAAAATTCCGCGGCCTGCCTGGCGGCGTAAGAGGCGTTGGCGCCCTTGACCTTCGCTTCATCGGGAAGACCGTCGGGGTGGATGACCATAAAAATATCAAGAAAGCTTCTTTTGTGTTCCCCGATGAGCCGCTCGATCGCGTTTTTGCTCTCCTGCGGCGCCCTTTCTTCAACGGCGTAAACGACTAAAATGCGCCTTAGCGGAAAAGACTGGCTTAATAGCGCCTCAAGGCCCGGCCGGACGACATCCGCCGGCTCTTTGGCGACGGGAAATATGACAAGGTGATAGATATCGCCGGAGGCGGGGATCTGCATCTTCTTATCTTTAAGAGACTCGAGTTCTTTCCTGTGGATATAGAGCGATAACCGCTTCTTAAGGGGAAGGGCCTGTTTTTTATCGCGTTCCCCTGGATAGCCGCTCAACATATCGACGCCTTTGATCCTTGAGACCCAATCCGTCCCGGATTCCACCTCAAGTCGGATGAAAGAAAGCAGTAAAAATATCGTCATATATGCCAATCGTAAAAACCAATAGAAAATAAAAGCTATAGCGAAAATGGCCGCTGAAAGAGGGTGCACAATGGACAGGATAACAACGGCCGACAAAATGCCCCAGCTCAATAACCCGGGAACCATTTCAAGGACCCGCTGGCATTTTTTTTCTGATACGCCGAGGTGCTCTTTGGAATATTCGAACCGCATTTTAATCCTTTTTTTCTTTGTCCATATCCGGCAGTTCAAACTGTATCATCTGATGTTCGGGAACAACGGTCAAGGACATCAATTTACCGGTATCCTTATCGATGAAAAAGACCTTCCCCAGAGGGTCTGAATAGGATATTTCGCCGTTCACTTTGCCTACCTCAAAAATTGACGCAGGGGCATAAGAATCGACTTCTGCCAGCTTCATCTCCGCGAGGTCCCGAAAAAGGATATGCGAGCCGTTATTGACCCAGAACGCCTGCTGAATACCTTCGGCGTTTTCGGCCACCCATGTTATTTTCGGGCCTGCCTCGAAAACGCCTTCGTGCCTCACTTCTCCAAAATCGATAAACCCGAGCCGCGCCTTCGTCCAGATAAGTATTTTTGTATTACCGAGCGCGCCTCCGACGCCGGCGACTCCCGACGGAATCAATTCATAGGGCAGGCGCGTGGAAAGCAGGCGGCCTCCGTCCCCTATAAACAGAATAAGGTCTTCGGACAGGATTTCCATCCCCAGACCCGTAGACTCCTTGAAAAATACCGGCATTTCAAGCCAGTGGCCGATGAGAGTTCTTTTTGCGTTATTCATATAATTAAACTCTTGGAATTGATTCGCATTATCGACTACGTAAAGCCTCCTGTTGAAAGCCCCCAGGCTTTTGACGTTATTTGCTATATTCGGATAAACGGCATTCTCCTCTATATTGATGCGGGTAACGCCATTGCTTGAGACGTAAAAGATGTTTTCGCTGTCCTCGCTGTGCCAGAGAATGGAATCCGGCGCGCTTACGAAAAGATCGCTGATATCACGGATCGAATCCATCGGCGACCTTAGGTCGACCCATAGGTAGTATTTTTTTACATCGCTTTTGCCCTCGAGCAGGGCAAAATGGCTTTTGGGCATCATGAGTATCGATGAGATCCGCAGGCTGTTATATTTACTATCTTGAGGGAATAGCGGTTCGACGCCTTTTCTTTTTGACGCGGAGATGCCGTCCTTAAGGCCGGAAAGGATGGAGCCCTCGGTCCTGAAAAAGGAGATGTCCCTGCCCGTCAGACCCTTTTCAAGTATTATATATGGATTATCGTCCACGGTATATGAACGTTCCCATTTGACCGGAGACAGGGTATCCCTGGGCCATTCTTCCGGAATCAGTATAATATGCTCCAAGGTCGTCGCCTCTTTTTTTGCCACATGGACCGTCTTCTCCCACGGGACATATTTATCAAGAGTGATTCGAATCCTATATTCACCCTCAGGGAGGTCGCGAACAATAAGGGGGGTCTTTTCCCTGTCTAATCTGCCGTTGATGAGGACCGACGCCCCGTCGGGGATCGTCGCCAGCGATATCAAGCCGGTGGACTGGATGAGTTTTTCCTGTTTAGGCAAAAACAGGATACCCAGAGAATTGAAAATGATGACCGGGCATCCGATCACGTATATAAGGACAAACGAATAAAAAAGGATCTTCCGAAATAACGGCATTTTTTACCTACCCGATACGTTTCTGGAATTTTAGAATACTCAATAATATGATCGCCATGGCAATAACTAAAAGTATCAGGGCCTGCGGCCATAAATCGACGATCCCGAGCCCCTTTAATACGATCCCGCGTACGATTTTAAGATAATGCGTTAAGGGGATGATATTGCCGAATTGATAGATGATCAGAGGCATCCCTTCCCTGGGGAAAATAAAACCCGAGAGAAGGATCGAGGGCATGCCGAAAAACATGACGATCTGCGCGGCTTGCTGCTGATTCTGAGCCACTGTCGAGGCGAATAAACCTATCCCCAGGCATACGATAAGGAACAATAATGTCAGGGAAAGCAGAAGCAATAGATTGCCGCGTATAGGCACATGGAAAAGAAGATGCGCCGTCGAAATAACCGAAAAGGCGATCATCATGCCGATGAATATATACGGGATGATCTTCCCGATAATAAGCTCGTGCCGTTTGATGGGGGTCACGAGCAATTGTTCGATATTTCCCCTTTCCTTCTCCCTCACGATCGCCGAAGCCGTGATCATGGGGATCAAAAATTGGATCAACAATCCCACCAGTCCGGGGATCATAAAGAAAGAACTTTTCAAATCCGGATTATACCACATACGCGGCCTGAAATCTACAGGCGCCGCCTGAGCAGGCATCAACGCTTCTTTCTGCATGAAAGCGGTGACGATCGCCTGTGCCGTATTCAGGGCGACGTTCGCCGGATTGGAATCCGTGCCGTCGATTATCATCTGCAGCTCGCCCTGGCGCCCTACCAGGATATCTTTGGCAAAACCGGGCGGTATGTGCAATCCCGCCTTCGCGTAACCCCTGTCGATCTTTTGCCGCAGGTCATCGAACGACGAAACGCGGTACTTCACGTCGAAATAGGCCGATTGCTCGAATGATTCGATCAGACGGCGGCTTAAAGACGAATTATCCTCATTATATAAAACGGCCGCCAAATGCTTGACATCCGTATTCACGCCGTATCCGTATATGATCAATTGAAGTAACGGCATAAGAATGATCAGGACCATCGTGCGCCTGTCGCGGATTATATGCAAAAATTCTTTTTTTACGACCGCTATGATATTCGTCATGTCTATTCTTCGGAGATCGTCGCGAACACATCTTCCAAAGAGGCGGAAATGGGTTTGATTGAAATGATCCTGATACCCTCTTCTTCCGCCGCCACGGCGATCTTCCGTTCAAAATCCCCGCTTTCGGATGTATTGATATGCAGGCTTGTGCCGTACACCGTAATGCCTTTAACGCCCTGCATCTTTCTGAAGGCGCTTGACGCCTTCATAAGAGGCCGGCACTCTATTTCAAAAATTTTACCCGAGACCTCTTTTTCAAGAGAATCGGGAGACCCCTTGCTTAATATTTTACCCTTTGAAAGAATGGCGATCTGATGGCAGCGCTCGGCCTCTTCCATGTAATGCGTAGTTACAAACAGCGCCACGCCTCCGTCGGCCAACCGGTAAAATAGCTCCCACAATGTCCGGCGCGAAATGGGATCAAGGCCGGCTGTCGGTTCATCCAGAAAAAGGATCTTCGGCTTATGCAGAATCGCGTTGGCTACAGCCAATCTTTGCTTCCATCCGCCCGATAGGACACCCGCCAATCTGTCCGGCCACCGGTCGAGGCCCGTCACCAAAAGCACATCCCGGATGCAATTTTTCAGATCCTCCTTTTTAAGCCCGTAAATCCGGCCGTAAAATGAAAGGTTTTCCCTTACCGTGAGGTCTTCATACAGGCTGAACCGCTGCGAAACATACCCTATTGATTTTTTAATATCTTCCGGGTTTTTTACGATGTCAAACCCGGCGACGCTCCCCGACCCGCCGGTCGGCGCGAGGATACCGCAAAGCATGCGGATCGTCGTGCTTTTACCCGCCCCATTAGCGCCAAGACAGCCGAATATTTCTCCATATCGAATAGAAAAATTTATATTATCGACCGCTATCAGCCGGCCGAAATAACGCGTGAGGTCCTTTACTTCAATAGCTATATCGCCTGCCATTTAATCTTTCTTTCCCTCAAAATAGACGTCCGCCGCTACGCCGGGATGTAAGGAAAGCTGCGGGTTCTCAAGGCTGATCTTCACGGCGAATGTCTGCGTGGCTCGCTCTTCGGGCGTCTGGATATTCCGCGGAGTGAATTCGGCATTAGTGCCGATAAAGGCCACATGCCCCATAAGCTCCTTATCGAGGCCGTCCACATATATCCTCGCCTTTTGATCTACAAATATCTTACTGATCAAATACTCAGGGACATATACCCTGACCCACAAATTTTTCAGATTTCCCATAACTACGACAGGCCCGCCGGCGGCTACGACCTCGCCGTTTTCGCGGACTTTGGTAAGGACTATGCCGTCTATGGGAGAAACGGCGCGCTGGTCTTCCATGGCCACCTTATCATGCTCATATTCCTGCTTACTGACCCCTCCGGAACCTACCAGGCTCTGAGAGCGCTCAAAGTCTCTTCTAGCCTGTTCAAAATGCTCCAAGGTGGCTATAATTTCTCCCTGTTTGACTAATTGCTCCTCCTCGACAAACACTTGCTCGATCCTTCCCGAGACGGGAAATCCGATCGAATACTCGTCCATCTCGACGGTTCCCGTAAACCTTAATGAATCTATTCCGCCCTTTTGCGAACACCCCAAAAGGGCGAGCGGGATCAATATCCACCATAGTCTATTTTTCACAATCCTCTCCTTCTGCGATTACAAAGCGGGCGCGGAACTATTATCCGCGTTAAAGCGCTTAAGGCCTATATCCCGGTTACGGCCTGTTCCAGAACGGCTCGATGCTTATAGTATTTCTTCTGCCAAAAGCCCCTCTTAAAATACCACATCATCAGAGCCCCCTGAAAAATATCCGAAGCGTTGACGCCCAACCATATGCCGTTAGTCCCCAGGCCGAAGGTAAGAGCCAGCATATAGGCGACCGGGACGCGCAGGCCTAACTGCGAAATACCCGTCATTACCGCCGGAGCGGTCGTATCGCCGACGCCGCTTATCCCTCTGCTCAAGATCAATGCCGACGCCAGGAAAGGCAGCGTAACAGCTATAAAACGCAGGAAATCGCTTCCTATTTTGACTACTTCGGGGTTGCTATTGAAAATACTTACTATATGGGGCGAAAAGATAAAAAAGAGCACCGCTATCGGTACCGTAATAAACTCATAATATTTCAATGTCTTCCATCCCGACCGCGTCGCCCTTTCAGGCTGGCTCGCGCCCATATTCTGCCCGATCAGCACGGCGCAGGCGCTGCCCATCCCGAAACCGAGCATCATAATAGCCATTCTAAGGCGAAGCACTATTCCATAGGACGCTAAAGCGGCTACGCCGAAAGAGGTGATAAGCCGAAGCAGCAGAATAAACGATAATTGACGCAGCAGGACTTCGGCCGACGCGAAAAATCCGATCTTCAGCATCCTTCCTATAAGCGGGAGATTGATCTTGAAGACGGCCCTGTGAAAATGCAGGCTCGAATAGCCGAATAGAAGATGCCTCAAGAGAATAATCACTCCCGCGGCGCGGCTGATAACGGTTGCCAGAGCCGAACCGGCTACCTCCATCCTGGGGAAAAGGCCGAAACCGAATATAAAAAGCGGGTCGAGGACGATATTGAGTACGTTAGCCAAAATAAGGACCTTGAGGGGCATGATCGTGTCTCCGGAGCCCCTTAAAGCCTGGTTTAAGCCTATGAAAAGAAATATAAATACAGACCAGATGAAGCTTATCTTTAAATATCCGGAGGCCGCGGGAATGATCTCAGCGCCCGCTCCGAACAGCTTAAGAAGGCCGGTCGTGCCGAAAATGCCGAGCAGGGCCATCGCTATGGAACACGCGACGCTTATAACGATGGTCTGGAACAGCGTATTATCCGCTGAAACATAATCCTTATTCCCCACAAAATGGGCTATCAGCGCCGTCGTCCCGGCGGAAATGCCTATCGCCGCCATCATTATAATGGCGATAATGACGCCGGAAATAGAAAGGGCAGCCACCGCTATATAGCCCAGGCGCCCCACGAAGAAGAGGTCTACCAGGGTAAATAGATCCTGTAACAGGGCCCCCGCCATCAGGGGCATAGCCAATTTCCAAATGGAA
>CAZYBX010000080.1:0-6897 GCA_964645565.1 uncultured Planctomycetia bacterium
ACTCCTTTATGCGCCTTTTCGTCTTGTTTCTATCTTTGGCTAAAGGCACCTTCGAGGAGCTTATAGTGACGCCCAGCCTATGGCGGTCCAAGCCGTTAGGCAATATCGAAACGGCGAATAGCCCGTCGCTGTAAGACGAGCCGTTAAGGCGCGCCTTCCTGAACTCAATGTTGCGCCTTAGCCTCTCAGGCCTACCGAAAGTCCGGCGTTTCATACCGTAAGTTCGTACCTGCCCTTGCTTCGCCTTCTCTTGAGGACCTTTTGCCCGGCGCGGTTTGCCATCCGCTTCCTGAAGCCGTGCGTTTTTTTTCGTTTCCGATTCGAGATAGGCTTTAATGTTTTTTTCAATGGAGTTTTTCTCCTTTAGGCCATAAATCCGTCGGGGATAACCCCGCGGGGGCCCGCCGCTACCGCTGCTCCGGCGATTTTTTGTCGTAATTATATCATATTATGCGTGTTAGTCAAGAAGAATCGCCCGCTCTAAATACCGGCGCGATTGCTTCTTGATTCTGAGTTGGTTAAACGAAGAATCGGAAGAATCGCCCGCTCTAAATACCGGCGCGATTGCTTTTCAATGAAGAGCGATCCGCTGCAAAAAATATTTTGCCGTCTTTTTTTCTTGAAAAGAGTTTTTTAGTCTGTTATAATACCCAAGCTTAGAACGGACGCCGCTACAGAGCGGGAAGTGGGTGTGACGTTTTTTATCTATTGGCATTCCGGCCTGCTCAAATTTAAGAAGAGACCCTTTCCGCGGAGTTTTGTTGATAAGCTGTTAATAACTTCTGGATAAGCATTCGAAGACCGATTTTCCTATTGGGATCATTCGAGTTACGTAAAATCCGGGCTGTGGATAAGGTGTATAGGCTGGAATATGGGGCAAGATCATAGTCTTATCTGGGATAAGGCGCTTGTATCATTAAAAGATAATATCAACGAGCAAACCTACCGCACCTGGCTTGAGCCGATCCGTCTCATAGAGGCCGGTGAGAACTCTATCGTCCTGGGCGTGCCGAACAAATTCTTTAAGAACTGGGTCGAGGAGCATTATTCGGATGTCATATGCGGGACAATCGAGAGCACCAGCAATAAAAAACTGGCGGTCGAGTTCATCATAGTGCCCGAAGAGAGGCAGGGCAACGGCAATGGAGAGGAAGAGGCGGCAGCGGAGGAAGAGCCGTCCGAAGAACCAAAAAAACATATATTCCCTTTCTTTTTCAAAAAACCCATGCCCAGCGAAGAGGCGAGGCTGAACCCGCGCTATACCTTTGATAGTTTTGTCGTCGGCCCGGGCAACCGCTTCGCGCATGCCGCAGCTCTCGCGATCAGCGAATCGCCGGCCAAGGCATACAACCCGCTCTTCATATACGGGAAAGTCGGATTAGGCAAGACGCACCTCATGCAGGCGATAGGCCATCATATCGTCAAGAACAAGCCCAACCTGAAATTCATCTACATCACGAGCGAAAAATTCACCAATCAGCTGATCGGCGCAATTCAAAACAGGACGACGCTTAAGTTCAGGCAGATGTACAGGAGCGTCGATCTTTTGCTGATCGATGATATACATTTCATCGCCGGCAAGGAATCGACTCAGGAAGAGTTCTTCCATACGTTCAACGCGCTTTATGACGCGCATAAGCAGATAATCGTCTCCAGCGACAGGTCGCCCAAAGATATCCCGGCGCTGGAAGAAAGGCTGGTCTCGCGCTTTGAATGGGGGCTGGTCACCGATATACAGCCGCCCGACATCGAGACCCGGATAGCCATCTTAAGAAAAAAGGCGGATAGAGAAGGAGTGGCTGCCCCGAATGAAGTAACCTACTTCATAGCGGAAAAAATCAAGACCAATATAAGAGAATTGGAGGGCGCGCTTATCCGGGTAGCCGCGTACGCGAAACTCGTAGGCCGTGATATCAGTATGGACCTGGTCAAAGAAGTGCTCAAGGATGTCCTTAAGGAGACTGAGAAAAAGATCACGATAGAATTGATACAGCAAAAAGTGGCGCATTACTTTGACATAAGGGTCTCCGACCTTAGGAATAAAAGAAGGACGCGGGCCGTAGTATATCCGAGACAGATAGCGATGTACCTTTCCCGGGACCTGACGGATTCGTCCCTGCCGGAGATCGGAGAACAATTTGGGGGGAGAGACCATAGCACAGTAATACACGCTTATGATAAGATCAATAAGGATATAAAGGCAAACGGCAACACGAAGGAAGTGATTAAGAGGATCAGGGAGAGTATTACGGCTTAGTGCAACCCGGCCGGCTATCCCAGGGCATTATTACCTGTTGGCGGATTGTTGAATAAGCCGTCTTTTATTAAAATCGATAAAAATATGTGTATATATGTCATTATAAGCGCTCTTTTTAGACAGGGTTGTTTCAATACAACTAAATGTGAATAAATAAGTAACATAATTATCCACATATCCACAACCACTACTAAAACTACTACTATCAAAGTTATATAATATAAGAAGAGGGGGAAAGATGAAAATAGAATGCGATAAGGATACACTTTTAAAAGGGGTATCCACCGTGCAGAACGCAATATCCGCGCGCAGCACCTTACCCATATTGTCCAATATATTACTTGAGACAAACAAGGAAAGCCTGGCTATTACAGGGACCGATCTGGATATCGGTATTATCATCAACATCCCGGTAAAAGTGGGGGCTCCGGGCTCTATAACGGTACCGGCTAAAAAATTCCTTGATATAGTAAAAGAACTGCCGGACTCTCAGGTCACACTATCAGTGAGAAAAAACAATATGATGCATGTGGTCTGTGAAAACACCCAATTTAAGATTATGGGAATACCGAAGGACGATTTCCCAAAACTCCCCGAATTCAAAGATAAGACATCGGTCAATTTAGAGCAGGCTTTATTGAAGACAATGTTGGATATGACCTCATTCGCGATCAGCAGGGATGAAACAAGGTATATATTAAACGGAGTCTATGTCGTAATAAAGAAAAATCTTATCAGGGTGGTGGCGACTGACGGCAGAAGACTGGCGTTAATAGAAAGGGAGATAAACCTGCCGAAGGCCATGGATAAAAAGGTCATAATACCGGTTAAGACAGTCCAGGAATTACAGAGGAACTTGAAGGATTTCGGCGAAGTAGCGGTGTTTTTCGCGGACAACCAGGTGATGTTCGATTTCGGGAGCCTTGTCATAATATCGAGGTTAATAGAAGGTGAATTCCCGAATTATGAACAAGTGATACCGAAAGAGCTGAAAGACAAGGTGGTCGTCGACAGGGAGAGGTTGCTGTTGGCGACGCGGAGGGCGAGCTTGCTGACGAGCCAGGATTCCCAGGGCATAAAGATGGACATTGAAAAAGGGAAGATGGTGATATCAAAGCAATCGCCGGACATAGGGGAGGCGAGGGAAGAACTCGACGTCGAATATAAAGGGCCGAATTTTTCCATAGGGTTCAACCCGGGTTATATCATCGACGTGCTGAAAAACATGGAAGAGCAATCCATAGGGTTTGAACTGGAAAACCCTGAAAAGCCGGGCGTCATCCGCACAAAGGAAAAATACGTGTATGTAGTGCTGCCTATGCAACTATCGTGAAAAAAAGGGGACAGGCTACTTTTTTGCGGCCTTTTCCCTTATCAAAAAAGTAGCCTGTCCCCTTTTTTATGACGGAGCATATAGAGGATATAATAAAGTCGGTATTCAAAACATTAAGCAAGGCCCCGAACCCGACCAGCGACGAGATATCGAAAATATGGCGCGAGACGGCGGGGAAAAAAGCGGCGGCTCACAGCAGGCCGGCCTCTTTGGCCAAAAAAAGACTTGTGGTGGACGTGGACGGATCCAGCTGGCTATACGAGCTTACCCTAAACAGAAAAAAACTCCTGGCCGGGCTAAAGAAGAAATTGGGCGAGGATAAAATAAAGGAATTGCAATTCAGGATCGGAGAGATGTGATGGCAAAGCAAAGCGCCAAAGCGAAGAAATCGGTAAAGGCCGCTAAGGGCCCGCAGAAAGAGGCGGGCAAGAAAACACGGGTTGCCTCCGGGGCCGCGGAAGACAAGAGAAACGGGTCAAAGGCATCCGGGAAAGACAGGCAGTATGACGCGCGGACCATCCAGGTGCTGGAGGGTATAGAGGCGGTCAGAAAGCGTCCCGCCATGTATATCGGCGATACGGGATCTATGGGGCTGCACCACCTGGTCTATGAGGTGGTGGACAACAGTATCGATGAAGCGATGGCCGGCTTTTGCGACGCTATCAAGGTGACCGTGCACGCGGACAATAGCGTTTCTGTGGAGGATAATGGAAGGGGCATACCCGTAGATTTCCATGAAAAGGAGAAAAAACCCGCGGTGGAAGTGGTCATGACGACGCTGCACGCCGGAGGCAAGTTCGATCACAGGGTATATAAGGTGGCGGGCGGGCTGCACGGTGTGGGTGTAAGTGTGGTAAACGCCCTTTCCGAATGGCTTGAGGTAGAGGTGCGCAGGGACGCGAAGGTATTCCACCAGGAATATGAGCGAGGCAGGACGTCTTCCAAACTCACGATCATCGGCAAAAGCGCCAAGACAGGCACCAAGGTCACTTTCAAGCCCGATAGCGAGATATTCAAAAAGACGGATTTCAGCTTCGAGGTCCTCACAAACAGGTTGCGCGAACTCGCGTTCCTGAACAGCGGCATCTTAATAGAAATATTCGACGAGAGGACGGATAAGGAGAACAGGTTCCAGTTCAAGGGCGGCATAGTGTCTTTTGTGGAGTACCTTAACAAGAACAAGAACCCGCTTCACAATAAGGTGGTCTATTTCCAGAAGAAGAGGGACGATGTGGAGGTGGAGATAGCGTTTCAATACAATGACGGCTACGCCGAGACGATATTTTCTTTTGTGAACAATATCCACACGATCGAAGGCGGAACGCATCTGGTGGGATTCAAATCCGCCCTCACCAGGAGCATAAACCAGTATTGCAAAAACAAAAACCTGATAAAAGACAGCTCGATATCCCTATCGGGCGACGACGTAAGGGAGGGCATCACATGCATTCTGAGCGCCAAGGTCCCGAACCCGCAGTTTGAGGGGCAGACCAAAGGCAAGCTGGGCAACTCCGAGGTCGAGGGTATTGTAGAGACGATCACCAATGAATGCTTGAGCTCGTTCTTCGAGGAGACGCCTTCCGTCGCGAATAAGATCGTGGATAAAGCTTTGCTGGCGGCGAGAGCCCGGGCCGCGGCAAGAAAAGCCCGGGAGCTCACCAGGCGTAAAGGCGCTCTGGATTCAGGGTCCCTGCCCGGCAAGCTGGCTGACTGCTCGGAGAGAAGCCCCGAGCTGTGCGAGCTGTATATAGTGGAAGGCGACTCGGCCGGCGGGTCGGCCCGTCAGGGCAGAGATAGGCGCTATCAGGCGATATTGCCCATAAAGGGTAAAATACTGAACGTTGAAAAGGCGAGACTTGACAAGATCCTTTCCAACGAGGAGATAAGGACAATAATAACGGCCCTCGGAACGGGCGTCGGGAAGGAAGAGTTCGATCTCACTAAACTACGCTACAACAAAGTGATTATCATGGCTGACGCGGACATCGATGGATCACATATCAGGACGCTATTGCTCACACTCTTCTATAGGCAGGTGCCCGAATTAGTGGAAAAGGGGCACATTTATATCGCGCAACCGCCCCTTTATAAAATTAAGAGAGGTAAAAGGGAGGAATATATCGAAACCGAAGCCGAAATGGACCAATTATTGTTCGAATTGGGCACTGAGGATATGGTTGTCACCAGGATGAAGGATAAGAAGACCATCGAAGGTAAGCAATTGTCTAAACTCCTTGAAATACTGGTCGAGCTTGAGAAGCTCACTAGCGCGCTTTCTAAAAAGGGAGTGCAATTTTCAAAATTCAACGAGCAAAGGAAGAAAAAAGGAAAGAAATACCCGATTTATAAGGCAAAAGTGGAGGGCGAAAGCATATTTCTATATGATGATAAAGAGCTCGCTTCACTTATGAGCAAGCTGGAAAAAGACAGGAAGAAGAGCAAACAGGCAAAAGAGCAGCCTGAACAAGCTGTGGATATCACAAAAGAGATAGGATTGGTGGAATTATTCGAATCGAGGGAGATTGAAAAGCTTGTTGGGCAATTAGAAAGCTTGAATATGGACATGGAGAATTACGAACCGGCCAAGGAAGAGACCGTCGGCAAGAAGAAGCAGGAGGAAAAGCCAAAACCTATTTATAGGGTTGAGGTAGAAAAAGAAAAGACTTTCCTCTTCAGCATGAAGGAGCTTGTAGCCTTCGTCCGGGCAGCCGGCAGGAAAGGGATGAATATCCAGAGATATAAAGGTTTAGGGGAGATGAACCCCCATCAGCTCTGGGAGACGACAATGGACCCCGAAAAGCGGACGATATTACAGGTCAAGCTTGAGGACGCCGTAGAGGCGAACGAGATGTTTACGGTCCTTATGGGCGACCAGGTGGAGCCCCGCAGGGAATTCATTTACAAATACGCTCCGGAAGTAAGGAATCTTGATATTTGATTATAACGCAAGGTTAAAAAAAGGAATAAATACATGTATACGCGCAACGAAAAAGTAATACCTGTATATATCGAAGACGAGATGAAGGACGCGTATGTAAGCTACGCGATGAGCGTCATCGTGGGGCGGGCACTCCCGGACGTGCGTGACGGCCTGAAGCCCGTCCACAGGAGGATCCTTTATACGATGAAGGAGCTCAACCTCGAGCATAGCAAGCCTTACAAGAAAAGCGCCAGGATAGTCGGCGCCTGCCTGGGACAATACCATCCTCACGGCGACATAGCGGTCTACGACGCCCTCGCGAGGATGGTGCAGGACTTCTCTCTGCGGTATCCGCTTATCGACGGTCAAGGCAATTTTGGCTCGATC
>CAZYBX010000081.1:0-6786 GCA_964645565.1 uncultured Planctomycetia bacterium
GCCATACCTTACCTTTTGGTGGAGGCCGCTTATTTTAATGCCAATAACACATGGGAAGATATATTCAGTAAGCCCTTTATTTCCACTCAGCTTAATTTTAAACCGTCCAAGGCTTTCAATTTAGACCCCGGGCAATGGGACGGCAATTACAGGCTCTATGGCTGGTTCAACGGGCTTAATCATTCAAAGTTTGTGTTAGCGGGCGAAGCCGACCCTGACAATAACGAAAAAAGGAACTTTGGATTCGGATTCAGTTTTGACCAGATGCTGACCGATAGGGCCGGCGTTTTTTCGCGGTTCGGATGGCACAGGGGCGATATCAATATAGCCAGTAGCAATCCCAACTCCGCACCCGCAGAGTTAGGCTGGTCGACAGGCCTGCAATTAAACGGCAAAATATGGAATAGGGAAGATGACGTATTGGCAATTGCGGTCGGTCAGATATTCCCCGGCGACGATTATAAGGATGCCGGCCATGGCGGCGAGGGCGAAGGCCATATTGAGGCTTATTACAGGTTTCAGATTATGGAATGGCTGGCGTTGAGCCCGGATTGCCGGCTCGTGTGGAATCCCGCCGGCGTTGACGGCACTGATCCGATATTCGTATACGGCGTCAGAGGGCAGATGGACTTTTAGTTTTTAAAATACGAAAGGAGGCAACAGATGTGGTTAGTAACGACTTCTATCGCGGCGGCAGGCGCGACGTTGGGTAATTTTGTTTTACCCAAGAATTACAAGTTAGGTTTTCTGGCTTTAATGCTCTGGGGAGCGGCGGCAATGATTCTCATCGACCATATATTGGGATACGAAGGCGGGGCGTTTTTGGAAAATACAACAGGCGGAATGATTAAAAACGGCGCTATGCTGGGAGTGGTAATGTTAGCGCCTGTATTTGTAATCTGGGGAATTTCACTTTTAATCTCAAATCTAAAAAGGAGGTAATGTATGGCTTGCTTTCTGGTTCCTACAGGTGCGGCAATAGTAACAACTGCCGTAGGGAAAAAAGTTCCCGAGAAATACCATCTCAATTGGCTGAACTCAATGTTGTGGGGCGGAGTGGTAATGTTGGCGGTCGAACATGTCGCGCACGGTGAAATTGTTCTTTATCCGCCGTTCCTGACCGCCGGCCTTAGCGAGGTCTTACCGGAAATGTTGAGGGTTGGCATTCCGATGACCGTGTCCATTTTTTTAATATGGGGGATTATGGTGGCAGTAGACGCAAAAATGATTAAAAAAGTAAAGTACGCGGAGACGTAATAAGGAATTGTATCAGAAAAATCTTGATATTCGGCAGCGATTAAGTATATAATAGCATCCGTTAAACAGATGTCAATGCGGGGTGATAGGATGCGCCCCTCGCCATATTTTTGACCTCGAACTAGAGAAGTAGAGAATAAGAAGCCCTAGTCAGTATCTAATGGCCAGGGCTCTTTCTCTAATGCCTCGCTTGCGATTAAATTATAAGCGGAGATTTAAAGTGGGCAGGAAAAAGATACTGTTTGTCTATCCGACTTCATATGACAGCCGGAATGACCTCATCAAAAGCATAAGCTCATTCGTGCCTTCGCGCACCCTCCCATATCTCGCGGCTCTCACGCCGGCGAGGTATGAGACGCGGATCATCGACGAATTAGTGGATGATTTGAATTTCGATGAAGGCGCCGATCTCGTAGCGTTGACAGGCATGCTTCGCCATATGCCCCGCGCGATAGACATAGCCAGGGAGTTCCGAAAGCGCGGAGTGCCGTCTATTATCGGCGGAGTCGGGGCATTCTCTGTCCGCGATATGATAGAGGAAAGCGGCGTTTTTGAGTCTTTTGTAATCGGCGAAGCTGACGAAATATGGGGGGGTATTCTTGATGATTTTGACGCGGGACGGTTAAGAAGGCGTTATGAATGCGCCGCCCCTCCGCAGCTTTCGGCTCTGCCTCCGGCGCGCTTCGACCTGCTTAATATGAAAAAGTATATGAGGTCTTTTATAAACGCGAAAGACCCCCTTATACCGGTCGAGACAAGCAGGGGCTGTCCGCATAACTGCAGGTTTTGCCTCGTAACGCGTTATTTCGGGAAAAAGATGCGCTACCGCCCCGTCGGCGAAGTCGTGGATGAGATAAAACATCATGGGGCAAGACATATAATGTTTACGGACGATAATATCGTAATAAACCTCGAACGCGCCCGGGAATTATTTAAGGCCATAAAACCGCTGGGGATCCAGTGGCTGGGCCAATTTGAAAGTAAGATGATCAAAAGCCCCGAAATATTGCGGTTGGCCGCAGAAAGCGGCTGCCGGACGGCTTTCGTCGGGATCGAATCGATCGAAAAAAATAATCTGGTCTCGATGGACAAGCATCAAAGCTCGAAACTTGATTTTAAGGATATCGTCAACGGTTTTAAAGAAGCCGGTATCGATCTATTCGCGAGCCTGATCTTCGGGATGGATCACGATACGGCTTCAGTAATCGACCGGACAATAGAAGAGTCGATAGAGCTGAACATAGACGCTGTCATTCCCTGGGTGTTTACCCCCGCGCCCGGGACTGCTTGTTATGAGGATTTTAAAAGAGATAAGCGCCTGGTCCACGAGAATTATTCTTCGTATGATTTTTGGCATCTTGTGATCCGGCCGAAACAGATGTCAGCGGCCGAATTCGAACAGCACTATTGGCAGGGGCTGAAGCGTTTTTATAGTCTGCGCTCCATCCTGCTGCGGGCCTGGCGGGGCAATAAATTGAACGTGACATGGTTCCTCTGCAGCCTGTATTTTCACCGGCAAGTGAAGAAAGGCCTGCATCCATTCGCGGGGAATTCCTAAATTTTCGGCTATTGAAATGCCGCTTTTTATGTGATATACTTATAGTGTAAGCAAATATGATATTACCTCCGACGAGAAACAGCCTTCACTGAAGCGGGAGGTGATGTTATATGGTAACGCGCAAGATTAGTTCCCGCCGTTTTTCTTTTCCCCCAAATGAACACAAAAAAGACCTTGCTTTTTCAACGTCTAATCCTACAGATAAAAAGGAGGTGCTATATGGACAGAGGCGGCTGAAAATTTGACTTTTGCCGCATAAACGGGAAGGGGGTAATTATGAAAAAGGGTATTAGGATCCCGGCTATAGTGGTATCGGTGATTGTGATGAGCGCAACATTTTTTCTCGTTAGCTTCGCGAATAGTTACCAACAACTTGCCCGGACCACAGACGGCAGGAGTGGGTTGAGTACGGTACCGGAAGACCGCAGTTTCTATAACGCGGCCGCCGTTATCTGTATCGGTCAACCACTGAAAGATTATAAGCGCAAAAGCTCCATTTACTGATTTTGGAGCGACTGTCATTAGACAGAGAGAATAAGGTGCGTGGGTTTGCGCACCTTTTTTTTGGAAATTTTACCCCGGCCGTGTGATATGATAGAGGGTATCAAAAAAATCTTGCTAGTTATCGTCAATAATTATATAATAGCAACAGCGAATTTAGAAGAGATGAGGCCGGGGTGAACGCCGCAGTATCTTACCATAATTTGTTATTTATATGAGACCGTTCGAGATCGTAGATCATACCTCAGATATCAGTATAAAGGCATACGGAAAGAGCCTGAAAGAGCTCTTCGAGAATGCCGCCTTCGGAATGTTCAGCATCCTGGCCGACCTTGAGGGGATAAAGACTTCCACTGAACTGGAGATCAAGGTAGAAGCGCCGGACGCCGAAGAGCTTCTTATCGAATGGCTGGACGAACTGCTTTATAATTTTTATACCAAGCATGTGATATTTTTCGAATTCGCGATAAAAGAGCTCGCCGAAAAAAATCTGACCGCCAGGGTAAAAGGCCGCTTTATAGGGGAGAACAAGAACCGCCTCAAGACCGAGATAAAAGCGGCCACTCGCCACGACCTGCATATCACGAAAAGTGAAGATACTTACGAGGTCCAAATAGTCTTTGACGTCTGAAAAGGTTATCCTATGAGTGACGTATGGCAGGGCCCGCTTGAAAAGATAGACGACTATAGATGGATGATCCCGAAGTCCTACGCGGGCGGGATGAGAGTGCCGGGGGTCATCTACGCCGACGAGAACCTGCTGAAGAGCATTAAGCAGGACAAGGCCCCGCAGCAGGTGGTTAATGTGGCTCACCTCCCCGGAATAGTGAAATATTCTCTGGCCATGCCTGACATTCACTGGGGCTACGGCGCGCCTATAGGCGGCGTAGCCGCGTTTGATGTTGAAAACGGCATAGTCTCGCCCGGAATCACGGGTTTTGACATAAACTGCGGCGTGAGGTTGATGAGGACCGGTCTTACCGAGAAAGAGGTAAAGCCCAAGATAGACAATCTTATCCACGCCCTGTTTTCAAACATACCCGCGGGCGTAGGATCGAAGAGCGACATCAGAGTGAGCGACGCCGAAGAAGCGAAGATCATGGTAAAGGGCGCCCGCTGGGCCGTAGACAGAGGCTTCGGCATAAAAGAGGATCTTGAACACACGGAAGAAGGCGGATGCATGGAAGGCGCCGACCCTTCGAATGTGTCTGAAAGGGCGTTCGAGCGCGGAAGTAATCAGTCCGGCACACTCGGCTCGGGAAACCATTTCCTGGAAGTCCAGGTCGTGGACGATATCTACGATGAAGAAGCGGCCCGCGCTTTTGGCCTGGATAAAGATCTGATAACGATGATGATACACTGCGGCAGCCGCGGCTTCGGCCATCAGGTCTGCGACGATTATTCCAGGAACATGGTGCGAACGCTCGCCAAATTTAATATAAACGTCCCGGACAGGCAGCTCGCGTGCGCCCCGGTAACCTCTCCGGAAGGCAAGGCTTACATCTCCGCGATGAAGTGCGCCGCCAATTACGCCTGGAACAACAGGCAGTGTCTGATGCATAAGGTGAGAGGGGTCTTTGAAAAGGTATTCGGAGCAAGCTGGAAGGACCTTGGTTTATCGTTGGTGTGGGATGTAGCTCACAATATAGGTAAATTCGAAAAGTATGATATAGACGGAAAGTCAAAGCTTCTTTTTGTCCATAGAAAAGGCGCCACAAGAGCTTTCGGCCCCGGCAATCCCGCTGTCCCTGAGATATATAGGACGATCGGCCAGCCGGTGATAATACCCGGTGACATGGGCCGCAATTCGTATGTGCTTCTGGGGACGAAGAAAGCCGAACAAGAGTCGTTCGGCAGTACATGTTTTACGGGCGGCACCAAAATCCTAACTGATAAAGGTATTGTTACTTTCGATGAAATTCATTTATTTGGCAAATTAGGTCTAACATATAGCACGCCATCTATCAATGAAAATACCCTCGCGGTTGAATGGAAACCAATATTAAGAATCTATAAGAGGGTAGCGTCAACGGCAAGGGTATCTATCTCACAGACAAATAGGTCAAGATTGAGCACAGTGGATACGACTTTGGATCATAAGTTTTCGATATTTGATAATGCAGAACTGAAGTTTGAAACTATAGAAAATATTATAAGTAAAGGGAAAATGGTTTGTGTATTGGATAGATTGGAAATACCATGGACACTACATTATCCTAGATTAGCTTTTTTGGTAGGTGCGATTTCCACAGATGGTTATATAGAAAATAAAAAAAACAAAAGGGTAATTTTTACCCAGAAAATGACAAGTGAGAAATTAGATTTCATAGATTATGTACGCTCTTCCTTTGAATTTGTTTATGGGCGCGAGTTAAAAAAGGGAAAAGAGAAATATGGCGGAGGAGTAATAAGAGGAAAGGTAATGGGCGGCACCGCTACTGATTTTAAGAATGGACAAAAAAATATCGCTGAAGATATGCTAACTATAATGGACAATTTACAGTCTTGGGTATTGGGGTTAAATAGGGAAAGTACATTAAATTTCTTAGCCGGTGTAATCGACGGAGACGGCACATGGAATCCCACACACAATGTCATAGATATATTCAATGGCAATGAAAGAATAGCAGGCGCGATTGTTTTGGCATGTTTAAAATTAGGTATTTTACCCTATGTTTCAATACAAAGGGGTAATTGCTATATAATACAGATCTCCGAGAAGATCGGAGATATTTTAAGATTTACTAAAAGGGTAAAAGGGAGGCCCCGCAACAAGAAATATGGTTGTAAGTTGTTTTCTGTGCGTCAATTGTTTACTGAAAATTGGGTATCAGGCGATATAAAATGGCCGTTTAACACGCAGGCGGATAGAAATAATCTTATGGAAAAGAATAAAATTGCATCATTTCTAACTCGGCGCTCAACCTCTTGTTACAACAAAAGTAAAATTATGCATGCTATGAATTCTCATTTACGGATGCATCGAGTTAAAAAAATTGATAATATAGGATTAAATGATGTATATAACGTCGAAGTACAAGATAACCACAATTATTTTGTGTTCACTAAAACATTCGTCCCAGTTTTAGTGAGAAATTGTCACGGCGCCGGCAGGCTTATGTCGAGGAAAGCGGCAATGAACGCGCCGGGAAGGCATACTCTCCTGCGAGACCTCGCAGCGAAGGGCATAAAGGTGATGGCGGCAGGGAAGGGTACGCTTGCAGAAGAAGCCCCTTATGCCTATAAAAACGTGAATGAAGTGGTGGATGTGGTCCATAACGCAGGCATATCAAAGAAGGTCTGCCGCATGAGGCCAATAGGAGTTATAAAAGGTTAAATACCAAAAGGTGGATTATGCTGGACTTAAAATATATCAGAGATAACACTGATGTGGTCAAGAAGGCCATAAAAGATAGAGGCATGAAGCTTGATCTGGATGATCTTCTATCGCTTGACTCTGAAAGGCGAGA
>CAZYBX010000082.1:0-6634 GCA_964645565.1 uncultured Planctomycetia bacterium
CCTTCCTGTCTACCCAGCTTGCCAGAAGACCTACGGCTGCCGTAAATAAAAAACCCGGAAATATCAGAAATTGTAATATAACGGCGGCTATCTTCATACGGTTCAGACCCTCTCCCAGTGCTCGGCTTTGACCAATATATTCTTAGCTACGGCGTATATCCCGCTCTTCTCATCCTCTTTAAAATCGCCGTATTTCAAAACGCCTTCCGGAGAACCTTTCAGGCAAGCCGGTTCCTCCCCCTCCGTGAGCCTGTCGAGGCAGAGATCGCATCGAGGCATAAGATAGGTCATCATCTCCGTATAGATAGTCCCGAACGGACACGCGTGGCTGCAGGATTTGCAGCTTGTGCATCTCATGTTATATCTCACGAGTATTTTATCATCATTCTTTTCAAGGGCCTCGTTGGGGCACGCCGCGACACATGGCTCAAGCTCGCATTTGCGGCATATTATCGCATATGTAGCGAGTTCGAGCAGCGACCTCACTCCCTTATTATCCGAGTGATAAAAATAGCTGCAGCCGAAATCCCTGTCTTTATGTTCGGCGTACAGATCCAGATCGATGATGAGCTTTTTCATATTATTCCCAGATAGAATGGTATCCCTTTATCTTATCGTACGTAAATACCGGGCCGTCTTTGCAGGCGTAATAAGGGCCTATCCTGCAATGGCCGCATTTACCTATGCCGCAGGACATATTTTTTTCCATCGATAGATAGAGGTCCTTATCTTTAAATCCGAGCTCCGACAGCTTGAAGGTGGTAAATTTCATCATGATCGGAGGGCCGCAGACTATCGCGGCGCAGTTTTCGACGTCTATCCCGATATTATCACTTAAAAGCGACGTTATCAGGCCGACATTGCCCTTCCATGTCCCGTCTCCTCTGTCGACAGTCACCTCCACATTCAGGCTTTTATCCCCGGCCCACTCCTTCAACTGGCGCTTGTACACTAAGTCCTGAGGAGAACGCGCTCCGTATTTTATGGCTATTTTCTTATACTTCTTGGGGTCATTGAGCAGAGCGAGGATAAGGCTTCTTAGCGGGGCGAGGCCCACGCCGCCGCCTACGATCAGGATCTCCCTGCCCTCAAAATCCTTCAAAGGATAACCGGCCCCATACGGCCCCCTTATCCCTATGACCTCGTCTTTCTTCATCTGATGCAGCCGCGAGGTGACCCGGCCCACGTTCATGATAGTTATATCCATCCTGTCTTTTGTGTTCGGATTGGAGGACGGCGTGAACGGCGCCTCGCCCAATCCCGGCACCGTCAATTCAACAAACTGCCCGGTCATAAAAGATACGGAGGCCTCCGGCCTGACCGCGAACGTTTTGATGGTCGGGGTCTCTTCTATGATATCTGTGATCTCAGCCTTTATCGGACAATACGGATTTTCCGGCATCATACCTTTGCCTTGTTCTTCTCCGCCACCAGATCCTTCAGCACTCTCCTGATATCTATCTCCGCGAGGCAGCCTGAGATGCAGCGTCCGCAGCCTGTGCAGGCGTATAGCCCGCTCACGTCGGGAAAATAATCGAATTTCTTCTCGAAGCGGTTCCGCAGCCTTTCCCAAAGATGCTGTCTCGGATTGGCCCCTCCCGCGACCCGGGCGAATCTCTTATACATACACGAATCCCACATCTTGTATCGAAGCTCTTTGTTCCCCTGCCGCCGTGTATCCACAAGATAAAAACAGTGGCATGTCGGGCATACGACGTTACAGCCGCCGCATTCCACGCAGGTCTTTGCCTCGCGCTCCCAGACCTCGGATTCCAGGTTTTTCTTTATGACATCCTTATATTCTTCGCGGCGCGGTACATTGTTTTTTCTTATGTTCTCCTCTACCTTATCGCCCGTATGTTTTCTGATATGATCCCTCTCTTCTATATGCTTTTTATCCGCGCCGGCCAGTATCCCCTGATTTTGATCCAGCAGCTTCTTGCCTTTCCCGGTGGCCGCTTCGAGGATATAGCCGTCCCGCAGCTCGGACATCAGGATATCATAATTCTTCTGAGGGAAATGCTCATGGCCGATAGCGTGGCAGAAGCACGTATCGAGAGCGGTAGTGCAATCGGCGGCTATTATGAGGTTCCGCTCCCGGTTTTTTATGTAAAACGGGTCTTTAAAGTCGCCGTTATAAAATACGTGATCCAGGATGCTCAATCCCGCGAGGTCGCAGTTTTTGACGCCCATGACGCATACGGGCCCGGCTGCCGTCTTTCCACCTTGCGGCTTATTATAGCCGTCGACCACTTTCTCGCGCGCGTAAAAGAAAAAGTTCTTCAGGGGCTCAAATTGCCTGACTCCGCCTACCATCGGGTCTTTCAAGTTCCCGGCATACTTAATAAGATGCTGTCCGCCGCTTTTGCCCTTCCGGAGATAATAGAGGGCATATTCCCCGGCTATAGCAGCAGCAAATTTTTCCAGATCATTCTTTTTTAAAAACCTCTGCTCAGCCACGCTCAGCCTTTCAAAGAAGTCAAAATAAACGAGAAATTCTCAAGCTCACTTGACAGGTCTATGTTTCTCACCGTTATACCGCCGTCGACTTTTAATACCGCCGGCGCGAAGTTTAAAATACACTTTACGCCGCACTGCACGAGCATATCGGCGACGTTCTGCGCCGTATCGGCCGGGACCGCCAGGATGGCTATTTTGAGGACTTGGTCCTTTTTGACCGCTTTTATGCCCTTTATGTCTCTTACGACGACCTCGCCATAGCGCCTGCCGATCTTCTCAGGGTCGATATCAAAGGCCTCCTTTATGACAAAACCCTGGCTTTTAAAGCCAGGGTAAAAAAGCAGCGCCGAACCGATATTTCCCACGCCGACCAGTATTATCTGCCATACCTTGTCTTTTCCGAGAAGGTCTCTCAGTATCTTACTCAGCTTCGGGACCTCATACCCGGCGCCCGATGTCCCGAATTGGCCGAAATAAGAAAGGTCTTTTCTTACCTGCGCATCCGTAAGGCCGGTCAGGTCCCCGAGCTCTATAGAAGAGACCTTGTCCTTCCCTTCCTCTTCCAGGCGCCTCAGCTCCCTTAAATAAAGCGATAGTCTTGAAGCCGCGCTCTTCGGCACTTTTTTATCGGACATGACCTGATCTGTGATTTTTTTCACGAACCATGTTAAAAAAAAATCGTGCGATTTTAGATTCTTATTGGCTTAGATTTTATCAGAAACTATATCTTTGTCAAGTAAAAACTGTGCGGGACATTTTGATAACTTCCACTCAATGTGGAAGTTATCAAACGGGACATACTTCCAGCTTTGCCATAGCCTTAAGAAGTGTGTCCCGTCAAAACTTAACTAACATCGCGCGGGGCGGGCAGGTCTTTACGCAAAGTTCACAGGCTATGCATTTCTTCGAATCGAATTCCACCTTCATCGTCTTCTTGTCCAGGTGCAGCGCTCCGGTCGGACATATCGTAACGCACGCGCCGCACTGCGTGCATTTGTCGTCGTCGCGCGTCACGTCCTTGCTTAACGGCTGTATCTTCACGTCCAGATCGGTAAGATACTTTATGCCCTTTTCATAGTCCTCTTTGCCGCCGCTAAGCTCAAGCACCAGAAGCCCTTCTTCCTCGGGCGTTACTCGCGCCTGAAGTATGTTGAAAGTAAGATTGAAGTCCTTTACCAGTTTATATACGACAGGCTTGTCGAGCAGATTATGCGGAAATGTCAGGACGATCCTTTTAGACACCATTGTTTCCTCCTTGTGATACTATCGCTTTATACTAATACCACTTCTCCCCAGGTCGCCAATTTGCTCCCCACTATTACAAGCGCGCCCGTTACTCCTTCTATAGACTTCGCGTAATCAACAGCGGACTTCAGATCATCGGCGTTCTTGACCAGGTTTCCCGTCTGAGTCGCTACGCAATCGGCGAGCACGGCATCGCGGGCGATTATCGTCGCCGCATCAGCTATACCGAAACTCTTGGAATGCCCCACCGTTCCGCTGGAGGTACAGATCCCGAGCGGGGTCCGGGATGGGGCTATCCTCAGGTTTATCTTACCCGATAGCGGAGAGCCGCCGGCGTATACGCTGATCCTGCGCTCTCTATCGGATTTCATGAACAGGTCTCCGCCGTTTTCGACTATCACCTGCGAAGACGATTTCAAAAGTTCTCCGGCCGTATATTCCGCTATCGCGCCGGCCACGCCCGCCATAGGCCCCACGCCGGCCGCGGCGGATTTCTCTATCATATCCCTCACTATTTCAGGCGCGTTATCATCGCCTGCGATAGGCTTGAAGGAATCCCTGAAAGACCGGTTTTTGGCTATATAGTCCGTTATCTGCTTACGGTATGCGCGCACCGCCCTTTCGGCCTCTTTTTCAAGCGGCTTATCGCAGGATATCCGGAGGTCCGTCTCAAAGACCTTCACGTCGAAACTCACGAGGTCTTCGCTCTTCGCCCAATCTCTGTAGAATCTATGTCGACGCATTGTCAGCAGATCCTGGGTAAGGCCTCCTTCGAAAGCATATCCACGATCCTCTCGCCGCCGACCCCGGTCTTCATCACTACTCTCCCTTTGAAGTCTCCGGTCACCTCGCCGATAACCGCCGCCCGCCGGCCGAATTTATGCGCCTTCATCATCCTCACGGCCCGGTCTGCCTCTTTACGCGGCAAGACCATTACGACCTTGCCTTCATTCCCAATATATAAAGGGTCGAGGCCCAGCAGCTCACAGGCCGCCTTGGTCGATCCGTTGATGGGTATCTTTTCTTCAAAAAGCCTTATGCCGAACGGCCTGCCGTAGACGATCTCATTCAACGTCGTAGCGAGGCCGCCGCGGGTGGGGTCGCGCATGAATTTAACATTACTACATTTCCCGAGAACGGTCAAGATTAATCGATTAAGCGAAGCGCAATCGCTTTTGATCCCGCCCTTAAATCCCAATTCGCCCCGGGCGATCAAAACCGAAATGCCGTGATCCGCTATAGGGCCGTTTATCACTATCTTATCGCCAGCCCTTATATTTTTGGCCGATAGAGGCCTTTTGTATCTCACTATTCCTATGCCGCTCGTGTTTATAAAGATCTTATCCGCGCCGCCCCTTTCCACGACTTTTGTGTCGCCGGTGACGATCCTTACGCCGGCCGATCCCGCCTCTTTTGCCATAGAATCCATTATCCCTGCGACCAGGGCCTCATCCACCCCCTCTTCTATGATAAGCGCGCACGACATATATATAGGAAGGGCTCCCGCTACGGCAAGGTCATTGACGGTGCCGCAGACGGCTAATTTGCCTATATCGCCGCCTTTGAATATGATAGGGTTTACTACGAATGAATCCGTAGTAAAAGCCAGCCGTCCGGCGTCTTTTATATCCAGCACCGCGGAGTCGCCCAGGATATTCAATATCGGGTTTCCGAATTTCCGCAATACGACCTTTTTCACGAATTCACCGGTCAGCTTCCCGCCGCTCCCGTGCGCGAGTGTTATTTTATCCATCATGACCGCCTTTGTACTTGTAGTATATACTACAGCTGCCTTCGCCTGAGACCATACAGGGCCCTTTCGGGTGATCCGGGGTACACGATTTTCCGAAAAGCCCGCATTCCGGCGGCGTATTCTTGCCTTTCAGCACCTCTCCGCAAATGCAGCCCCGCGCATCCCCGGCATCCTGTTTATTTTTTATATTAAAACGGATCTCCGCGTCGAACTTTTTGTATCCGCGCCTTAGCTTAAGTCCGCTTGATGGGATCCTGCCGAGACCCCTCCAGACCGCGTCTGAGGGAGCGAACACCTTTTTCATAACAGCCTGGGCCTGCCTGTTGCCGTTTCTTCTCACGACCCTGTCATATTGGACTTCGATCTCCGCTCTCTTAGAGGTTAACTGCTCAAGGAGCATCGATATACCCTGCAGCATATCCAAAGGCTCGAATCCAGCCACGACGCCGGGAACGCGCGGCCTCTTCAAGAAATTGTAGGCCTCCGCCCCTATTATAGCGCTTACATGCGCGGGGAGTAAAAATCCGTCTATGTTGATATCCCTGTCTTTTAATAACGCCTTCATTGCCGGGGGGATAAGTTTATGAGCCGAGTATACGAAGAAATTCCCTATCTCTTTCTTTTCCGCTTCCAGAACAGCCGATGCCGCGGTAGGCGCCGTCGTTTCAAAACCCACGCCCAAAAAGACGATCCCCTTCGACGGATTTTGCTCCGCTATCCTCAGCGCGTCAAGCGAGGAATAGACTATCCTTATATCCCCGCCGGCCGCCCTTTCCTCATATAGAGACGAACGCGTCCCCGGCACTTTAAGCATATCGCCGTACGTCGCGATTATCACATCCTTCGATCTCGAGAGGGATAAGGCGCTGTCTATATATGACGTATCCGTGACGCAGACGGGGCATCCGGGCCCCGATATAAGACGCACGCTCTCCGGCAGAAGGCTCGCCAGGCCGAACCTGAAAAAAGTATTTGTGTGAGTGCCGCAGACTTCCATGAAATTATACGCGCGGCTGCCGCCGGCGGCATACCTTTGTATCCTGCGCGATATCTTACGGGCCAGCTTTAAATCCCTGTATTCATCGACGTATTTCATCTGACAGATCCAGCGCTCTTTTTACGGCATGCTGCGGCCTCTTCGTCCATCCCCATCTTCGAATATACAGCCGCCAGATT
>CAZYBX010000083.1:0-4205 GCA_964645565.1 uncultured Planctomycetia bacterium
TCATATTTCCTTATCATAAGCTGCTTGATGAATTGAGGGAGACGAGAAAAGGGAAGTCCAGGATCGGAACGACAAAGAGAGGCATTGGGCCTTGTTACGCCGATAAGGTGTCCCGCTGCGGTATCAGGCTGACGGAGCTTTTGAACCCCGGGGCGTTCAGGGAAAAATTGAAGTTCAATATAGATGAGAAAAACGCGATCCTGAGGACGCTCTATGGCAATAAAGGGTTCGCTCTTGACGGGATGTACAAGAGGTATCTGGGCTACGGCAGGAGAATAGAAAAGTACATGAAGAACGTCCCTCTCTTCCTGAACGAGGCGATAGATAAGAAAAAATCTCTGCTCTTTGAAGGCGCCCAGGGCACATTGCTGGATATAGACCACGGGACATATCCTTATGTGACTTCAAGCAACGCCACGGCGGGCGGGGCGTGCATAGGAAGCGGCATAAGCCCCGTCAAGATAAACAGGGTCATCGGCGTGGCAAAGGCGTATACCACAAGAGTCGGCGAAGGGCCGTTTCCGACTGAATTCGGACCTGAGCTCATGAGGAAGATCCGTAATAAAGGAAAGGAATTCGGGGCGACGACCGGCAGGCCGCGCAGATGCGGCTGGCTGGACGCAGTGATATTAAAATACGCGGCCATGGTAAACGGATTGACGGAACTGGTCGTCACGAAATTGGATGTCCTTGACGATACCGAGACTATCAAGGTCTGCGTTGCCTATAAATGCGGCAACCGGACCCTCAAGGAATTCCCCACTAATATGGAGACGCTTGCCCTGTGCAAGCCTGTCTATGAGGAGCTGCCCGGCTGGGAAGAGGATACCAGCCACGTGACGACATACGGCGAGCTTCCGTTCAAAGCGAGAAAATATATAGCGTACATCTCCAAATTCGTCAATAAGAGGATCACCATGGTATCGGTCGGCTCGGAACGCCGCCAGACTTTGATACGGGTGTGAGAAGATAAAAGAAGGGAGTCACGACTAAATACAATGGAGACACTAGACCTACTATGGATGGCGCCCGCGGCATCTGTACTGGCATTATTGTTCAGCTGCTATCTTGTTTTTAGGATTTTAAAAGAGCCGCGCGGCAGCCGGGAGATGATCGAGATACAGCAGGCTATCCAGGAAGGATCGAGGGCGTATATAAAACGCCAGTACGGCGTCGTCATCATATTTTTCCTTATCGTATTTTTTATTTTGTTATGGCTGGCAAGGACCGGATATCTGCCGCTATTCGTGCCTTTTGCTTTCCTCACAGGCGGCTTTTTCTCGGGCATGGCCGGTTTTATCGGGATGTGGATCGCGACAAAGGCCAATAGCCGCACAGCTAACGGCGCTATAGAGAGCTTAAATAAGGCATTGAGGATAGCCTTTTCAAGCGGGACCGTCATGGGGTTGTGTGTCGTCGGCCTCGGGCTCCTCGACCTGAGTATATGGTTTTACGTGCTCAGCTTTTTTTACAGGAACATGGAATTGGCGCACCGTATTCAGGTGATCACCGGCACCATGCTTACCTTTGAGATGGGCGCGAGCTCCATGGCTCTTTTCGCCCGCGTAGGCGGGGGCATATTCACGAAGGCAGCGGATGTGGGAGCCGATCTCGTCGGAAAGGTCGAAGCCGGTATCCCGGAAGACGACCCGCGCAATCCCGCCGTTATTGCGGACAACGTCGGCGATAATGTGGGAGATGTGGCGGGCATGGGAGCCGATCTATACGAATCCTATGTGGGTACGATAGTGGCGACGATGGTACTGGCTGTCGCCGCCGGATTGGGTATGGGCGGCGTTACGGTCACTATGTCTATGGCCGCGGTAGGAATAGTGGCGAGCATCATCGGGACTTTTTTTGTGAAGACCAGGGAAAAGGCCGACCAGAAGGAATTGTTGATCGCTTTGCGCAGAGGTATCCTTGTAGCGGCCGCTCTCGTATTCATATCATCATATTTTATCGTGAAATACGTATTGGGTATGGAGCATATATGGGTGTGCGGATCGATAATATCCGGTTTGATGGCCGGCATCATCATCGGCCTTTCGACGGAGCTCTTTACCTCGGACCACTACAAGCCCGCCAAGATAGTCGCAGAGGCGTCGCAGACAGGCCCGGCCACGGTTATTATCGCGGGGATGGCATCGGGCATGCTGTCGACCGCGATACCGGTCATCACGGTAGGCGGGGCTATTTTGGCGAGTTATTATATGGCCGGAGGCGCGCGGAATTTCAACGCCGGGCTTTACGGCGTGGGCATAGCGTCCGTCGGGATGCTGAGCACCCTCGGCATAACCCTCGCTACGGATGCGTATGGGCCGGTAGCGGATAATGCCGGAGGCATCGCCGAGATGTCAAAGCAGAAGCCCTATGTCAGAGAAAGGACCGACGCGCTTGACGCGCTGGGCAACACGACAGCCGCGACGGGTAAGGGTTTCGCAATAGGTTCGGCCGCCCTTACATCGCTTGCATTGATAGCCGCATACAGGGATGAGATCACTAACCTGGGAAAGGAATTGACGCTCAGCCTGCTTAACCCGCAGATTATGGTAGGTCTTTTTGTCGGAGCCATGCTGCCGTTTTTATTTTCGTCACTGACGATGAGGGCAGTCGGCAGGGCCGCATCGTCCATAGTCTTTGAAGTAAGGAGGCAGTTCAGGGAGATCAAGGGGCTTATGGAAGGGGCGGCAAAGCCTGATTACGCGCGTTGCGTGGCTATTTGCACTACAGCTGCCCAAAAAGAGATGATAATCCCCTCATTGATCGCTATCATAAGCCCGATCGTCATCGGGCTGCTGCTTGGAGTCGAGGCGGTGGTCGGGCTTCTGACGGGAGCCCTGGCTTCCGGGTTCGTCGTAGCTATAATGATGGCGAATGCCGGAGGTGTATGGGACAACGCGAAGAAATATATCGAGAAAGGCGCTTTCGGAGGAAAAGGCTCCCCTCAGCATAAGGCGCTTGTCGTGGGAGATACGGTGGGGGACCCTTTTAAGGATACATCAGGCCCAAGTCTGAACATATTGATCAAACTTATGAGCATGGTGTCCGTGGTCTTCGCTTCCTTCGTGCTTGCGCACACACTGGTCAAATAACATATGGGAAGCAAAGCTTGACTTGAAGGAAAAAGAGTGCTAATATCTTTGTGAATAACATTGGATTAGGAGTTAGGAGTTAGGCAATCCCTAACTCCTAACTCCTAAGACACGGTATGTTACATAGTACGGGAGGTGTGACATGAATAACGGTATAATCAAGTTTATCAGTGTAGCAATCTGTCTATTATTAATAGGGGCAATGTCCGGATGCACCGTCAGATTCCATAAAGGGCATCTTGAAGACCTCGAGAAGATCAGCGAATTACGCGGAAAACTTAAAGAGCTTGAAGCCGCGAAGGCGCTTCTGGAAGACCGCCTCAAGAGTCAGATCGATAAAAAGCAGGTCAAGCTGGATATCACGGACCGCGGCCTTGTGATTACTTTCCTGAACGAGATACTCTTCGATTCCGGGAAAGCCGAATTGAGAAAAGAGGCGTATCCGGTGCTGGATGAGGTGGTTGACGTCATAAAACAGAAGGTCTCTGACAGATATGTAGGCGTCGAAGGCCATACCGATAACCAGCCGATAAAGGTCTCCGGCTGGAAGTCGAATTGGGAGTTGTCGACAGCCCGTTCTATTACGGTATTGCATCATCTCGAAAGCGGCGGCGTGGATCCGGCGAAACTGCAGGCGACGGGATTCGGCGAGTACAGGCCGGTCGCCTCGAACAAGACAAAAGAAGGCCGACAGGAGAACAGAAGGGTCGAGATAGTTATTTTGCCGAAAGGGATCAACAAGGTCCAGTACGAAGAAGGAAGAGGCCCCGTCCCCGAACCGGATATGAAATAATTAATTAGGGACAGACACCATTTATTGGCTTTGTGAAGGATAGACACCTATTTTTAAAGCGATTATCATGCATATAAAAATAGGTATCTGCCCCTGATCCGTAAATGGTGTCTGTCCCTATTTTATGAGAAGGAATAATGGAAAAGCCGCCTAAACACGTAGCTATAATAATGGACGGCAACAGGAGATGGGCGAGAAAGAGAGGCCTCCCCGCCATAGTGGGCCACAGGCAGGGTGTCAGGTCTATCAGGAATGTCATGGAGGCGGCAAGGGATGCCGGTGTCGGCATCCTGACATTATATACCTTCAGCACGGAGAAC
>CAZYBX010000083.1:4215-6559 GCA_964645565.1 uncultured Planctomycetia bacterium
GAACTGGAAAAGGTCGAAAGACGAGATAGCCGGCCTTATGGACCTTATAGAGGAATACCTTGATAATGAATATAAACAGCTGGTCGAAAATAATATCAGGTTGAACACAATAGGCAGGATGGACAGGTTCAGGCCCGCTTTGCGCGATAAGATAGAGAAGGTCAAACAGCTTACAAAAGAAAATTCAAAGCTTATGTTGAACCTTGCGCTGGATTACGGCTCGAGGGATGAGATAGCCGCCGCGGCGAGAAATATAGCGGAAGACGCGAGGAAAGGCAGGATAGCGTTGGAGGATATCACCGAAGAGTTTTTTTCGGAACATCTTTTTACGGTTGGGATTCCTGATCCGGATCTATTGATACGCACAGGAGGGGAATTCAGAGTGAGCAATTTCCTGCTTTGGCAGATCTCGTATTCCGAGATCTATGTGACGAATAGATTATGGCCGGATTTCGGGAAGAAAGAGTTCGCGAAGGCGCTCGAGACATTCAAAAGAAGAGACCGGCGCATCGGAGTCTGATATGCTAAAGGATAGATTGGTAAGTTCTATTTTGATGCTGGCGCCGGCGTTTTTGGTGATATTCTTTTTCCCCAATTGGGTGTTTTGCGCGGTGACCACATGTTTCATAGCCGCGTCTCTATATGAGTTTTATTCGATGGTGGAACGCAAAGGCATCAGGGTCTATAAGTATTTCGGCACGTTCCTCGGCGTCCTTGTGCCGGTATTTACTTATCTTGAATACGATATAAAGACGGAAGGCCTGGTGCCTTTCTCGCTTGTCCTGTTCGCTCTGTTTATATTCCTGAAGCAGTTTACGAAGAAAGACGATTCTAACGTCCTGACTTCTACAGCAATAACGCTTTTCGGCATACTTTATATAAGCTGGTTCTTCAGTTTCATAATCAAATTGAAGTATCTGCCAAACGGCGCCGATCTGGTGCTCCTCCTGATCGTGCTTACGGAAGGCGGCGACGCGGGCGCCTATTTCATCGGCAGGTCTTATGGAAAGCGTTTACTCATACCGCGCATAAGCCCCAAAAAGACCGTGGAGGGGACGCTGGGCGGTATCGTCACAACTATAATACTGGCTGTCTTATTTAAGCCGTTGCTTTCCGGGGCCACTTACTTTCAGGTCATATTGGCCGGCATCCTGATCGGCACTATAACCCCCATAGCGGATCTCGCCGAGTCGCTGTTTAAAAGGGATTGCGGCGTAAAAGACTCCGGGACCTGCCTTCCCGGCTTGGGCGGGGCATTGGATATGATGGACAGCCTTTTGATAACAACGCCGATATTATACTTCTACGTAACCGCATTAACATAACCGTGTTTTGCGCCGGTCCCGCATAGAAGGTGTTTAACGAAATGAAGAAGAAGCGTGTCTGCATATTGGGATCGACAGGTTCTATCGGTAGAAACGCCTTAAAGGTGATAGAAGGCCTGAGTCATAGATTCGAAGTCTCCGGATTGTCTGCCAAGTCGAATGTGTCTCTGCTTATCGAGCAGACTAAGAGGTTTAAGCCGGAAGCTGTAGCGATAGGAGACGAGTCTAAGCACGGCAGTTTGGCCCGAAGCTTGAAGGGGCGGACGCGAATCCTCGCCGGCAGGACAGGCGTCGAAGAACTTGCCGGACAAAAAACGGCGGATATAATCCTCATTGCGATAAGCGGCAGCGCTTCAATAAGGCCCGCCTACCGGGCCGTGTCGGCCGGCAAGACCGTTGCGCTCGCTTCCAAGGAGGCGCTTGTAAGCGCGGGCCATCTCATAACTAAAGAAGCGAAAAAAAGGCGTTCGATGATAATACCCGTGGACAGCGAGCATAGCGCCGTTTTTCAATGTCTAAGGGGCAGCGATTTGTCCAAGGTCTCTAGACTCTATATCACCGCTTCGGGGGGCCCGTTATGGAACATCCCCAAGAGCCGGGTTAAAGGCCTGTCCCGGAAGGAAGTCCTGAGGCACCCGAAATGGAGGATGGGAAAGAAGATATCCGTGGATTCTGCGACGATGATAAATAAGGGGCTTGAGCTCATCGAGGCAAAATGGCTTTTCGGGATAGGCATTGACCGCATAGAGATACTTATCCACCCGGAAGCTGTGGTGCACTCGATGGTGGAGTTTCTGGACGGTTCGGTCATGGCCCAGATGGGGATAACGGATATGAGGCTTCCCATACAATATGCGTTAAGCTATCCCGATAGATTTGAAAATGACCTGGAACCGCTTGATCTTGCCGGTATCAGGAAGCTGTCGTTTTACAAACCGGACCTGAGAAAATTTCCTTCGCTCGAGCTGGCATGTGAGGCGGCAAAAGACGGCGGGAGCGCGGCTGTAGTATTGAATTCC
>CAZYBX010000084.1:0-6533 GCA_964645565.1 uncultured Planctomycetia bacterium
CCCGATTATTATATAGCCTACTACCTGGGGTATCCTGATCTTCTGAAATACACGGCCGCCCACAGTCCCCCCGAACAGAGCCAGGCCCAGAAGTAGAAGCATATTTAAGTGCATGAGCGATATTCTGCTTATGATATGGCTCAGGTATTCAAACATCGCGGATCCCTATTTTTCCTTCAGCAATAATTCGGCGTTATCGACCCACAAAGCGAAATACGGGTATTTCGCCCCTTTTTCTTTCAGAATGACAAGGAAAGGCTTGTTGAAAACGAAATTCCTGATCCTCGGCGGATCGACGGGAACCATTGTAGGCGCTATGATGGCCGCCTCGGATCTAAGGAGGGCGCCCTTCTCGTTCAGCCTGAATCTCACGGACTGGACAGCCTGCGAAATCGAATACTTCTCGAAACCGCTGTTTAGAAACTGCCTGCCCATAAGGTCCTTAAAAAAATGGAGTATGTCGAAATCCAATTTCGGGATATTTAATCTCTCGCCTTTTCTGATGCTTGAGGGGACATTATCGCCGGTCCGCAGCGATACATATTCAACGGTCTCAAGAAGCGAGCTTAGCGGAGCGATCTTCGCGAGGATTATCTCATCTTCCGGCGAAACGGACTTCAGCCTTATTATGAAATCGTCGTCACTTTGATAGTCCAGTATATCGAGCTGGCCGCTCAGCTTTCTGTGGTCCTCGCTGAAGGCGAACTCCTTTATCCCGAAAGCCCGGACCGGAACGGACCCGTCGAACATAAGGGGCGTATCGAGGCTTTCGAATTCCCGGTCGAACTTGAGATCCTTCAGAAGAAAGGCATACGCTAAAATATCGTCCGGGTTCTCCAGCCTCAGGTCAAGCCCCGGCTTCTCGCCGAACCGCTCCTTCATTGCGTTCACGATCTTTCCCACGATATCATCCCTATTGTATCCCGCCATCGCCAGATAGCATCCCGCTCTTATGTCATTCTCTCCTGTAAGCCGCTCGTTCAACATCGCGGCGGCGGCGGGGTCTCCGTTCAATCTCAAGGGCCCCCCTATGACATCATCGCATAACCTATCCCAGGCTATCTGGAAAGTGGAGCAATAAAGGAGGTTCTTTTGCGCCGGGATCGCTTCCCGCAGGTAAGACGTTATAACGGTCCGGCTCAATTCTGATGAATCGACCCGGGCGGGAGCCTCCTGCGCTATCATGGTCTTTGTCGCTACGGCCGATGAAAAGAAGAGTATAGATATCAAAATAATGTATGCGGATCTTTTAAGCGCCATGATCTTCCTCTCTACTTCAACTCTACTTCAACAAGAGGCGGAGTTCGAAGGTATTCGTCCCGTCCGTCAATACCACCTTGTCTCTTTTTATCTCGATTATCGTGTTTTCTCCGACGCTGTCGCCGACCTGGACTATCCTGTTGCTGATGATCGCCTTCGGGTTCTCCGGGTCCCACATGATGCCCTGCAGGCCGAGCCGAGAAAGTGATATGTCCGCCTCCCTGAAAGGGTCCCTTCCCCACGCGGGGAATTCATCCTTTATAAAGTCCTTCTTTTTCTGCGTCACCGCCTCGGCGGCGTTCTCCAGGCCGTGCTTCCTAACCTCCTCGAGCAGGTTAGGTGAAATAGGGACCGGAGGCCGCGCGCCCCTTTTTGACCTGAGAGTATTTACGGTATTTATCACTATGACAAGAAATACCGCTATCAGGACGGATGTGATGATGATCTCCGTTTTAGATTTATTGTCCAGGTTTTTAAAATCCACGGCCGTTATCTTCATCTCTTATCCGCCACATAAACGCTTAACACGAGCTGCGCGTCCAGCAGGGGCTCTATATCGTCGTTTTTCTCTATTTCGATCTCGTCAAACGTAGCCAGTATGCTGAGGCTCTCATCGATGTTCCTGATGTATTCCGCGAGATTTTTATATGTGCCCCGGAGCTTAAAGGAGACCTGCAGATTATTGAGGACCTCTTCGCCGAAGATAAACTCCGCTCCCTTGTCGTCCAGAAAAGGCTTGGGGTCTTCGGATATTATGCTCACGACCTCGACGGAACAGTCCCTCGCGATATTGGAGCACTCCGACAATACGGCGGATATCTTTTCGGTGGCGGGCAGTCTCTTCTCGAAGCTTTCCACTTCCCTCTGCATGTCCGCTATTATTATGCCCAGGCTTCTTATGTCGCCGGCCATCTCCTCTGTGGCGGCGATCTGCTTGTCGATGCCCTTTATCTCGGCATTCAGCTTTCTTACCGCCCTGTGCTTGGGGATAAATACGAATAGGACGAAAAGCAGGAGCGCGGCTACCGCAACGATGCCTATTATGGATATCCTGTTCTGCTTGACCATGTTTATTCCGCCCTCAGCCTGCAGCTGATTTCGAATTCCATCGCGGACCTTCCCGATATCTTCGTATCTCTGCTGGATACGAGATTGACATTTTTAAAAAGCGGCGAGTTCTCCAGCGATCTTATGAATGAGGCAAGCGTACCTTCCGCCGGGTCCGCGGTATCGAAGGCGATGCCCTCAAGCACCATCTTCCCCGTCTTGCACTCTATATTATTGCGCGTGAAATATATGGGTTTCGGAGTAAGGTTGCTCAACGCTTTGAACACATAATAGTAAGGCGGCCGGTCCCTGAGGACGTAGCCTGCTATCGCGTTTTTCTGGCTTATTTTGTCGTGGAGGGCCTGCATCTCGCTGAGTTTTTGCCATTGCGGGCCCTTGGCGGCCAGGACATTGCGCAACGACCTCTCCTCGCCCGCACTGAGCAGATATAGCGTCAGCATTATAAGCGAGATCAGGATAAAGACCATTCTGGCCGAGATCCTCTCGAGCCTCCTCAATCTTTCCCTTTTGTAGTTTTCCGGAAGAAGGTTAAGGCCTTGAGCGGATCCGAGGGCCGCGCCGAGCGGGGCCGCTATAAGGGGAAAATCGTCCTTTATTCTGCCGGCCTTCTCCGGAGGCAGTTCCAGGCTGAGCCTCTGAGGCATCTCTAAGGGCTCCACTTCGATAGACAGGGCCCTCGAAAGCTGCGGGCATATATTTTTCATCCTGGACGTCCCGCCGCTTAAGTACACTTTGCTCACGGGTTCTTCATTGTGCTCGGACATATAATACTCGAATGACAGCTTGATCTCGGATATGAGCTTTTCCATCACAGGCCTGATCATCGCGTTTATCTGCTGCGTAGGGACTCCGTTTTTAGTCTCATGTGCGGATTCGTCCGGAAAACCGGTCTCCTTCTTCAGCGCCTCGGCTTTTTTCGACGTCAACTCGGTCTTCCCCTTGTCCGAGGCAAGGACGCCTGTCATCGCGTTAGTCAAGTCTCCTCCTGCGCAGCCGCACTGCCTTGTGAACCTGACGTTGCCGCTCTTCAGGATGACTATGCTGGTCGTGGAAAAGCCGATATCGATAAGGGCTACCGGCTTTTCGGACGATCTATGCCTTGCCGTCTTGCCGAATTGGTAAAGATTGCGCAGGCTGTATGCAGCCGGGATCATAAGCGACGGCAGGACCCGGGTGTCCCTGAAGCGGGAAAGCTTTTGTTCTATAAGGCTGTTTTCGGCTATGCTCGCGATGATCTCCACGTTTTTCGAGCCGTCCGCGCCCGTCTTTTCGCCTAAGACCTCAAAATCCAGAGTCGATTCTTCCACGTCCAGAAGCAGGTGTTCTTTCGCCAGGTATCTGAGGGCCCTGGCTATCTCTTCCTTGGGCATGAAAGGCATGGCTATTCTTTTGGTATCCACCTGAGAGCCGGAGATGACGAACTTCGCCTCTGCATCGGCCGTCCCCGCGCTGTTTTTCAGCGTCCCGTTAACCGCGCCTGAGACATCCCCGGATAGAGGTATTATGGAATAATCCAGAAGCGCGGCCTTTGCAGGCGAATGGATCTTTACCAGCGCCAGCTTAAGATATGAATAGCTTATCTCCACCCCCAGCTGCAGCGGCGTCGGGGTAAATCTGGACAATAAAGTATTTATCGTCTGCTCTATGTTATTCATGATTTATGCATCTACTGGTTTAACGACCTCAATATCGCGATCGCCTTCATATAATACGCGATAAACCAGAGGCAGGCCCCGGTCAGGATAAACGATATCCCCGCGCCGAGGCGGTTCTTCAAAATAAAGCTGTCGAGGTCTATCAGCCACTTCGCCATAGCGGTATTCGCCTTTATCAGGGCATTCGGAAAAAGAATAAGGAGTATCCCGAATATAAAGGCCACCGCCCCCAATACATTAAGGAACAGCATACGCTCTCCTTTTTATATTATCGCATAATTATTATATAAGTATACGTCATATATTTGCCTTAGTCAATCTCAATTGCCTGAAAAGACATACGAGCGGCAAAAATAAGAGGGTAGATAGGCTGATCATGGAGCCCAGTTTAAAGCTAAGGGGCCTATAGATGAACTTGACTGAATGAGCCCCCTTGGGCACCTCGACAGCCCTCAAAAAATAGTCGGCCCTTAATATCTCGACCTCCCTTCCGTCCAGAAAGGCCTTCCATCCCGGGTAGTAAGTGTCGCTTAGCAAAAGGATCGCAGGCTCTTCCGCGAAAGCCTCTATTTCCACTACCTGAGGCTCATATATTACTATCTTTATGTCATCCTCTCTATATCGTCCGGCCTGAATAAATGGGTCTTTTGGACCTTCCTCCAGTATGACCTCTCTGCCGGGTGAAAATTCTTTCGAAGACATATACTCCAGCATATCCTCGTCTTTGTCGATCACCTTTATTTCCCGCAGGATCTGCGCCCGCGGCAGACAGTTGGTATTCATATATATCGTCCCGTGCTCTGTCTCGCTCACCTTCTCGTATCCGGGCGCCTCCATCTTACTGTGAGATGACACATATTTGACGTTCAAGAGGTCGAGGAGATTCGTCTTATCCGGTCCCAGGGCGTCGAACACCAGGCGCGATACGGCGCCGTTCCTGCGCAAGGACGTGGAGTCATAACCGCTCATATCATAGATCCCGAATTCCATCATCCTGTTGTTGACCAAAAGGTCTTTCGTGCTCTCTATACCCGAGTAGATAGTCTGATCGCGCAAAAAGGTATATCTGTCATAGGCATACGGCGACGCGAATACCCTGAAAAGCCCCTTATCCTTCATGACATACCTCACATTTTCGGTCGCCTCCGTAAAATATCCTTCTTGGACGGTCGGCTCATATCCCGTATTGGTAAGGATCATGTCGAAACCTACGAGGAGAAAGATGGTCAACGGCATAAGCCGTTTGTACTTTGTAAGCCGCCAGAGAAAAATAAAAAGGCCGAACATGCTGAAATAAAGGAGTGTCCTTCTAAAATTAAATACGTCGGCCCTCAGGATAGACGGGAAATGGCCTATGCTGAATGTGGGATCGCTTTCAAAGGCCTTCGCGGCCTTATCCACGACAAAAGGGGCCATTCTGGCATGCAGGAAATTGAGCGAGATAGCTATAAGCGCCGCGATAAAACCGGCTATAAGAAAAGCTTTAGTGAGCCGCTTCATACCCCCCGCGTCGAGCTTCTCTTTCAGATAGTCGTAGCCGATCCCGGCCAGGGCCGAGACCGAAAAAGTGAAGATAAAGAAGAACCTCACCGGGTAGCGCACCATCTTGAAAAACGGCATAAATTTATAAAGAAACGGATAGACTACGAAGTATCGGCCCAGTGATACGGCCAGGGAAAATATGCCGAGCGCCAGAAGAAATCGCGTCAGTCTTTTTCTGATGCCGAAGCGCATCGCGAAACCCGCGAGGATCAATGTGATTATGCCGGCGTAATAGTTATCCAGCCATCTCTGCCCCACCCAGAAGTCCCTGTAAAAAAGGTTTAGGTCGTTAAAATACGGGATCACGAAACTTATCAAGTGAAAATAAGGCACGCTCCAGAGGGAGGATTCCTCATACACCATCGCGGACCTTGTAGTCCGCGCGAAGAATTCGACCGCGGGCAATAGCTGGAACGCGGTAAGGAGAAGGAATAAAGCCAAAACGATGAGCAGGTTTATTACTATAAAATCATCGGTCCGCCTTTCTTTGATCAGTCTTTCGGCGACCATAAAAACCGAAACCGCCGATATGAGGATGAAAGTGATTATCGTCACGCTGGGGTCTCCGGCGAGAAACATGAGCGCCATGGCGAGGGCGAGTAAAAGAGAGTACTTATAGCTTCTTTTCTTAAGGCCCCTCATAAAAAGAAGCAGCGCCAGAGGAAACCAGGCCGTCGAGCTATGGCCGATCGTAAGGCAGATGGTCCCGATCACAAAGCCGCTGAACATAAAAGTGAACGCCGCCAGAAAAGAGCCTGCCTTGGACGCGCCGGAGTATCTCATAAAAAGATACGTAAAGAAGCCCGCCAGAAAGATATGAAATATAGTAAACAGGCTGAGGCCCCTGGCTACATCGCCGAAATAATATATCAAGCTCAAAGGATAGAACACGCAGCTCTGGATGGTGGCGTGGAGGGGCGTTCCGCAGTTAAGATAGGGATTCCAGAGGGGTATAACTCCTTCCCTCAACGAGTCCGCCACGAATTTTCTTAAAGGATAGTAGTAGCG
>CAZYBX010000085.1:0-6506 GCA_964645565.1 uncultured Planctomycetia bacterium
GGCCTGAGCGGATCCTGCTTCTTCACGGTTATATACAATTTTCTAAGGAAGTCATCGACCGTATCCTTGCCATACGCCCTTATGACATCGCCCTTTCCGGTGCCGTATGTCCATGGCGCGTCATTCCATATACTCCAGGCGTAAATGCACTCTCTCTTGATGTCTCTTCTAATGTTTCTTACGGCCTCTCTTTTTAATGACTGAAGCTGATACGGGGAAGTGAAGTCCGTCCAGTCCCCGGGGAAGACTATGGTCTCAATGACTTTGATGCCGTATTTATCCGCCAGATCAAGGATGAACTCGGGAGGCACGCCGTACAGCCTGATCGTATTTATCCCGGCATCCTTGATCTTTTTAAAATCCTCTTCAAATACCTCCCGTTTGATCTGGGAATAATGCCTGACATTGGGATATTTCAGGTCGTATGTGATACCCTTTATGACATCGGGTTTTTTCGGAAGCAGCATAAGGAGGATCAGTACGAGGAAGAAGAAAATCAGCAGCCCCAATACCACCCGTCTCGCCGTCCTTAAGCGTTTTTTTTCGTCTTCGGCCGTCTTTTTTCGCATAGTGGCTCTCATTCCTTGTTATTTGTGAATACAAAATCATCGATATAGGCGATATCGCCCTTCATATTGCCTATATCCGTGCCGAAAGTGATCCCTATGTTATCAAGCGCCGTCAGATCCGCTTTGCCGCCGATCTCTGACAGTGGAATTACTATCTTCTGCCATTCATTCGTCAGGTCGGGCAGTTTATAATTGACCTGCGGGCTGTAATTCAGCGCATGGGCGTCTCTCACGACAAGCTCCATCTTCTCGCCGCCCTTCTCGCCTTTGGCCCAGAAGACAAGATATTTATAGTCCGATACGTCAAGCGATACCACCTTTTTAGGAGTCGTTGTTATGTCCATGTCAGGCCCAAGATCCATGCCAAAACTGCCCCAGGCGAATCCCGGCTTAACGCCGAGCGCGTTTACCAATCTAAAAGAATTCTTTCCGCCATGTACGTTTTCGGGCTTATAATCGAGAGATATCGTATCATAGACCCATGAAACGGGTATTTGATTCACCTGCTCCCAATCCGGCTCCAACGCCCCGTATACGCCTACTTCGCCGCCCAGGTTATTGGGCCAGCCTTCGAAATCGGCGACGATTATCCCGCTATCTGTCGACGCTTCCCCCGCCGGCTCGACCATAGGCCCCGAAGGCCCGACAGTAGGCGCCATTACGCCGGAGGTTTCTACCGCGCTCTTTTCCGCCTCTTGTGCCTGAGCCGGTACGATCTCTTCTTTTGCCGCCGGCTGATCTATCCCGGATTTTGCCCCGCAGCCCGCTGCCGCCAGCAAAAGCACCAGGCCCAGCAACATCACCTTCTTCATTGACATAATTACCTCCTATTTAAAGAATTAATTCATATTATATAGAACAGGAGACCAAAAGCAACACTTATGTTTTCTTTTGTGTAATTTAACAAGAGAGTGTTTACATGTTCAAATACAATGTTCTTGTAAGCGAGCTTACAAGAACATTGTATTTTAAACTATAAATACGACTAACGCAAATTTACTCGTTGTTGCAAAACACAAAATCGTCTAAATAAACGATCTCGCCTTTCAGGTTTCCGACGTCTCTCCCGAAGGCTATTCCGATATTATCCAAAACTATGAAATCGATCTTGCCCTTGAACTGATCTAAGGGCACGACTACCTTCTGCCATTCAACCGTGGCATCCGGAAGCTTATACTTGACCTGCGGCATGTAATTCAGGGCATGCGCGTCTCTCATGAGTATCTGCATCCTCTCGCCGCCTTTTTCGCCCCTGACCCAGAAAGCCAGGTAATTATATTGCGAGGCGTCGAAAGAATCCACTCTCTTGGGAATAACGGTCAGGTCCGTCGTGGGGCCCAGGTCCATAGCAAAACTGCCCCATGTCTCTTCCGGCTTAAGCCCTAACCCGTTTACCAATCTGAACGACTGTTTTCCGCCGTGGACGTTCTTGAGGTCGTAACCCGGGGTTATGGTCTCATATACCCATGAATACGGCACGCTCGCGATATCGTCCCAATTGGGCTCAAGCGACCCATATACGCCCAATTCGCCGCCCAGGTTATTGGGCCAGCCTTCGAAATCGGCTATCAGAACGGAATCTGTTTCGGCCTCCGTTACGACCATATCATCCATTTCTGTCAGATCGTTTATCATCTGGTCCTGCCCTACGGCAACGCTTATAAATGAACAAGCGATAACCGCCAGAAACAACGCAAAAAATATTCTCTTTGCCATTTCCTACCTCCTTTTTTCCACTTGTTATTTAAAACCTGGCTATACCCCTATATCCCCTCGATCCGGTCTGGATCATACCGAATATCTGGGACACGGCATTATATCCGCTTTTCTTATTTCTAAAGGCGTCCACTATGCCCCAGTGCTCCTCGATATGATCGTCATGCGCGGTGGGGTTACCCGCTTTATTCCAGCCGTCGGCCCACTGAAACACCACGACGCCGGCGACCTTTGAGTCCGCTATCCTTATTTGCGTGTCTATCACCTTTCCCTGGTCGTATTTCCTGCAATAAGTGCTGTAACCCGTCTCAAGGATGAGGCCCGGTTTTTTACGGTCCAGGCATGTCATTCGCTCTATCCTGTTGATCTGCTCTTTGGCCTTTTTCATGCTGAACTCACCCGTAAACCAATCCGATATGCCCAGAAAAGCGTTGAAACCTACCACATCCAAAAAATCCGCCCCGATATCGTCGCCATCTTCCCCGAGTATATTGGACCCCGTCACCGGATGATCAGGGTCTTTTTCCTTTATCGCGTCATATATCTCCTTTAAAAAGGCGTTCACCGTCCTCTTGTCATATTTTTTAAGCGCCGAGCCTTCCTTGCTCCACTTGAAAGGCATATCGTTCCACATGGACCACATGAGGATAGCGGGGTGGCCCTTGTCCCTGTCCACAAACGCGAGCGCCGTCCTCTTTAACCCCTCCAGGTCGGCCTTAGAGTCGAATTTAGTATGGCCGCCGGGGTAGCATATATTTTCTATGACCTTAAGGCCATATTCGTCGGCGAGGTCCAGAATATCCGTGGGGAGCGGTTCGTAGGTGCGTATCGTATTGATGCCGGCCTCACTCATCATCTTGAAATCCGTCTCCCATTGGCTGAACGGTATTTCCGCATAATTCTGCTTTGGACCGTAATCCAAAGAATAAGATACGCCCTTCACATAGTAAAGCCGGCCGTTTACATAGATATTCCTCTCGTCGCATGTGACCTTCGCCGGACCCTTGCCGCCCTCCCGGCAGTATGCGGTCCCTGCCGCGGTCGATATGACCGCCGTTACACAACAAAATCCCGTTACGATCCTCTTGATCAGCCCAGCCATACCTCTACCACATGCTCCTTTTCGTCTTTCCTCGCTCTTATGATGTTCTGCTTCTGCTCGATCCCGTCGACCACTACCCTCTTGACGCCGCTTTGTACGCCTTTCGGGTTCCTGATAATGATCTTGTAGACATCCCCCCTGAAAGGTCTTATGACCGTACACTTCTTCCATGCGGAAGGTATCGACGGGTCGATCCGCAATCCGTTAAATTCCCTGTGCACGCCCAGAAGATGTTCGGTAGCCGCGAGAAAAGTCCACGCCGCCGTGCCGGTTATCCAGGTAAAAGCCCCTTCGCCGTACCTGTAAGGATGCTCCGGGCCTATCAGATACTCCGCGTACACATAAGGCTCCGTCTTATAGAGGTCCATGTCTTTCTGTTTATTCGGCATGAGCTTCTTCATGCTCTCATACGCCTTGTTTCCGCGGCCCGCCATACAGTCGGCGACGATCTTAAACGTGGACGCGTGGCAGAAGACCGCCGCATTCTCTTTGGTCCCTTCGGAAAACATCGTTATCCTTCCGAGCCTGGGATTGTAATTTGAATAAGCCGGATAAAAAAGGGCCGTGCCGTGTTTTCCTTCAAGGTATCTATCTACGGCCTTAAAAAGCCTTTTCCGCCTCTCCGCAGGGGCGACCCCGCCCAGCACCGCCCAGCTTTGAGTATTGACGAATATTTTTCCTTCGCTGTTTTTAGCCGAACCGTACAAGGTATCATCATCCGTAAACCCGCGGAGGTACCAATTCCCGTCCCAGCAATGCTCATTTACGCGCCTTGCCATTATATTGGCGCGTCTCATGAACCTCTTCGCATGGTTGCCGTAGCCTATCAGATGCGCCAGCTCCGACAAAAGCCTGTAAGAACGCGTCAGCGCCATAGCCAGCCAGACGCTTTCGCCCTTGAGATGCTTGCCCGCCGCGTCTATACCGTCGTTCCAGTCCGCGTGCCCTATAAGCGGCAGACCGCGCTTCCCCGTATCCGTATAAGTAAAATTCAGATTCCGCTCGAGGTGCTCGAACAGCGTCCCCTCTCCGTCTAAGACAGCTCCTTCCTTCCAATGGACGTCCTTCTTCGTCGCCTTTTCGCGCCACGCGTCCTTCAGGTAAGGGTATTTCTCGAGAAGTATCTTATTGTCTCCCGTCTCTTTGACATAAGCCGAAACCGCGTAAGTCAGCCATACGGGATGGTCCTTATTAGGCGCGTAATTCGCGGGTCCCCTGGTAGTCGACCATCCGGGAGCGCAGGAACCGTCCTTCCTGATCAGAGTCGCCAGCACCCGGATCTTATCGCGGGCATGCCTGGCATTGACCGACATTATACCTTCGGCGTCCTGGCACGAATCCCTGTACCCCTTTCCGCCGGAACCTTCATGGTAATAGGAAGGAGACCTCGACCAAAGATTGCAGATGTACATCTGGTATTTGACCCAGACGTTCATCATGATATCGAAATCCCTGTCCGGCGTCTCTATGACTATATTGTCAAGGATCCGGCTGCGCCACAGGCTCCTGGTATTTTCAAGCTCGGTCTTCGCGTTTTTTACAACCCTGTATTTGGCGACGATAGCCCGCGCTCTTTGCTTATTCTCGGTCTGGCCGAGGATGACGGTGAATTCCTTAGCCTGGCCCGCCTTTAGCCTGACCTTGTGGTTGAAGGCCCCCACTGCGTCCTCTCCGGAGCACAGGCCGGAAGAGCTAAAACGGTCTCTTATTACCGATGCCGGATTAGACTCGTTATTATACCTTCCTAAAAACAGGTCCTTGCGGGTAGCGTGCCCTCTACAGGGAAGGCCCGAAGCAAAAAACGCGACTGAACGGAACGGCCGGATGTTAAAGGCCTCCCACATCGCCGTCTTTCGCGCGAATATTATCCCGTCTTTCTTATCGAACCAGCACCTGTTATAGAGGTTCATTATATTCCTATAACGAAGCTCCATATGGTAATCGCCGATAAGCCATTCAACATACGGGACGACCGTGAGGTCCCTTGTCCCGGACGTCAGATTCTTGAGTTTTACAAGCCATATCTCGCAAGTATCACCGCCGGGAACAAAGTAGGTGACCTCGCTCTCTATGCCGAAATTCCTGGTCTTTATGACCGTATAGCCCAGCCCGTGCCTCGCCTCGAAGAAATCGGGCTTCTTACGGACAGGCTGATACGTAGCGCCCCAATATTTCCTTGTCTGATTGTCCTTTAAATATATATATTTGCCGGGCCTGTCTTTATGGTAGTTTTGAGGCGCCCAGCGGGTGACCCTGTCCGAACGGCAATCCTTGTAAAAACTATATCCTCCCGCGCATTGAGAGATTATCGAGCAGTAATCCGTATTCGTTAAATAGTTTATCCACGGACGGGGAGTATTAGGCGTATTTATGACATATTCAAGTCCGTCTTTTGAAAAACTTCCGTATTTCATCTTAGTATATAGCCGGCGGTATTCCCCCGGCCATTATTATTCTCCTTCCTTCAGTAATTTATTAGCTTCGGGAGCTATCTCCTTCATCACCTTTGCGGCGTCCGCAGACCCGTTAAAGACCAGATCGAGTTTGGGCGTCAGGTACAACTCGTTTATCTCGCGCCACTTGACGTGAAAAGGTTCGAACTCCACATATTTGACGGCCTCGTTCAACATACCTTTATTCCGGGGAGGCTTGGCGCTTTCGGCAAAGTGAGGGCCGGCGGCGATCGGCATGAGGGCAGGCTGGGCCAGCCCCATTTCCGAAAGGGCTATCTGAGCTTTATCGCTTGTCAGCATCTTAACGACGCTCCATGCGAGCTCCGGGTATCCGGTCGATTTGAGGACGCAATAGCCGGAACCGCCTGTTCCGAACCTCCTGACACCGGCCGGGCCCACGGGAAACATCGCCACATCCCAATCAAAACCCTTTATATTCCCGAATAATACGCTCTCCCAGAATCCCGACTGGTACATAGCTAGTTTCTGCGACATGAACAATTGCTGAGCCCCCATGCCGAGGTTCCCGAACTCAGCGGGACTGGGCGCGACTTTATACTTGTTTATCAGGTCGGCGTAAAACTGCAGGCCCTCCAAAGCCTCTTTCCTGTCCATAGTGAATTCTTTAGGGTCTTCTACGTCATCCACGATACTGCCGCCGTTCGA
>CAZYBX010000086.1:0-6493 GCA_964645565.1 uncultured Planctomycetia bacterium
GTTTTTTAGCTTCACGATCAGATCTTCCTGAGCCGCTCGACCCTTTTCTCCACCGGCGGGTGGGTGCTGAAAAGGCTTGCCAGAAAATCCCCGCTGAGAGGATTTACAATAAAGAGATGCGCGGTCTGCGGGTTCGCGTTCATCCTGCGTTGTCTGGAATATCCGTCCAATTTCCGCAAAGCGCCGGCCAGGCCCATGCCCGACCCGGCTAAGTGAGCCCCGGCGTCATCCGCTCCGTACTCGCGGGAGCGGGAAATGGCAAGCTGTATCAACATAGCCGCAAAAGGGGCTATGATCGCTAAAGCGAGGAGGCCTATCGCGCCGCCCCTGTCGCGGTCCCTGCCGCCGAAACCGCCGAATATCGCCGCCCAGCGGGCCATATACGCCAGCATCATTATCGCGCTGGCCAGGGCCGCGGTGACAGTCATTATCAGCGTATCCCTGTTTTTTATATGCGACATCTCGTGGGCGATCACGCCTTCAAGCTCCTCCCTGTCCAATAGATCAAGTATGCCCCTGGTAATACATACGACTCCGTTCCGGGGGCTCCTTCCCGTAGCAAAGGCATTCGGTATATTGCTGGGTGCGATATATATCCGGGGGACCGGGATGCCTGCTTTCCGGGCAAGCCCTTTCACTATCCCGTAAATATCGGGAAACTGTTCCTCCGGAAGCTCCTGAGCGCGGTACATAGACAGGACTATCCTGTCGCTGAACCAATAACTTCCAAAATTCAATACCAGCGCGAATATAAAAGCTGCGGCCGCCCCCCGCTCTCCCCCGAGAATCCCTCCGACCCATATCAAGATGGCCGCCAGAAGGACCATAAGTATCATCGTCTTGAAGTAGTTCATAGCAACCTCCCGCGATAAGATTCTATATCTGTCTTATCTGCGTCCTAAATTTCCCTTTCCCGTCCCTTCTCACCGCGATCTCATATCTTTTGCCGCGGAAAAGGCGCCTTACCTTGAATCCGCGCCAGTCCTTTGGGACGCATGGGTCGACGATCAGGCCGTCTTTACCCGGCCTCACGCCCAGCATCCACTCTACGATAACGCGCAGCATCCAGGCGGCGGAACCCGTATACCACGTCCATCCGCCCCGGCCGAAATTCGCCGAATCAGGCCCGTCGATATTGCCGGGCATCACATATGGCTCGGCCTTATACAGGTCCGGTTCCCGGCCTCTATTGGGGGGCATCATCTTATTATACATCCCGTAAGCTATCTTGTCTCTTTTTAACATGCACTCGGCCATAATAGCCCATGCCGCCGCGTGAGAATAGACGCCGCCGTTTTCACGGATGCCCGCGGCATATCGCGTAAGATAACCTATTTCCGGGTCGGGTACCGAGTATGCCGGGTAAAAAAGCAGCGGCCCGTATTCCCTGTCCAGATATTTCTCGGCCGACTTGACCGCCATTTCCCCGCGGCCCCCCTCTGCCGTTCCGTTTATGACCGCCCAGCTCTGCGCGTTGAAGTATATCTTGCCTTCCTTCGATCTCGAGCTTCCCAGCACCTTTCCGTTATCGCTTACTGCCCTGATATACCATTTCCCGTCCCAGCCGTATTTATTTATGGCCTTTTTAAGAGCTGCCTTCCGCCTATCGAACAAGGCGCGGTTCCTCATATCGCCTTTACCCGCGCATATCTCATCGAACCTGTCGAGTATTCCGTAAAGAAAATGGCCCAGCCAGATACTCTCGCCCTTCCAGTTTACGCCCACGCTCGACATGCCGTCGTTCCAGTCGCCCTCTCCTATCAACGGGAGCCCCCTTTTTGAAAATCTGGAAAGCGCTTTATGGATCGCTTTCAGGCAATGTCGATAAAGGCTCTCGGCGGAAGCGTCAAGATATCTGACTTTTCTATTTAATATGCCGTGATCCCGCGTCTCATCCAGATAATTAAGCGTTATATACGGCAGCCAGAGAAGGTCGTCGGAAAAACCCGTATCCAGCCCCCACTCCGTAAGGGTATGCCACCAGTGATAGACTGTGCCGCTTTTATATTGATGTTCGGCGTGGAGAAGGATCTGTTTTTTTGCGAGCTCCGGATCGAGGTAAAAGAAGACCTGGCTGTCCTGGAGCTGGTCTCTGAACCCGAACGCGCCGCTTGACTGATAATACGCGCACCGCGCCCACAGCCTCCCCGATATCGCCTGATATTTAAGCCAGGTGTTGACCATGATGTTCATCCCGGCGTCAGGCGTTTCTATCTCAAGCGCGGAAAGCAGCTTTTCCCATCTCTCCTTGACCTTTTTTAAAGCGGCGTCGACATTCCCGATACTTCTGTATTTTCTTATGATCCTCGCCGCCTCGTTCCTGTCTTTGGTCTCGCCGAGCACGAACGAAACCGTCTTTTCCGAATTCGCCGGTATATCAACGGCGACCTGAAGGGAGCAGATAGGGTCGGACCAGCGGCCGGTCGTGTTCGTCAGGCAATTTTCGGCCACCGCTTTGGGCCGGACGATAGAGCCGTAATTACCCAGGAAATTCTCCTTATCGCCTTCATGAGCTTTCGGCTTTACGGAAGCCGAATGGAAGATATTGCACGGCCAGGCGCTCAGATGCTTGTCGTCTATCTTCCTATTGACTTCCCGCCTCTTGTCGGCAAACATGGCGCCGAGACCCTTATCATACTGAGTCCCTATGAAGGTCTTATGGTATTCGCGGTGGACGGCGCCCGGGTTGCCGAGGCAGAGCTCAAAATAAGTAAACAGGCTCAAACTTCTCTTCCTGCCGGACTTGTTCTTGAGCGTTATCTTCCAGATCTCCGCCGGTTCGTCCATGGAGACAAACTGCAGCATCTCGGTCTCTATCCCGTTTATCATGGCGGTGATGACGGTGTATCCGATCCCGTGCCTCACTTCGTATCTAGCGAAATCTGCGCATGTGGGCTTCCAGCCGGCAGACCAGATCCTGCCCGAAGCGTTGTCCCTTATATATAAAAACTTACCGTAATCGTCCCTGATGAGGTCCTGCAGCCACGTATTTATCCGGCAAAGGTTTGAATTGCCCCTGAAGCTGTAGCCGGAACCCGTCTGAGATACCACTGTTCCGTAGTCCCCGTTTGAAAGGACATTGATCCATGGCCTGGGCGTATCGGGCCTGGTGATCACATATTCCCTGCCGTCTCCCGTAAAATAGCCGTATTTGTTCTTGAAAAGCCTTTTCATACACCTCCTCTGTTAAGCGACCTGTGGACATCTTCAAAGATTATATATATACTGGGGACCAAAATCAAGGTCAAAATCGTAGAAAACAAAAGTCCGCCGATGACCGTAATGGCCAGAGGCGACCAAAGTGTGGAAGCTTCTGAGCGGTCAAGCGCCATCGGTATGAGTGCCAACACCGTAGTACTTGTCGTAAGCATGATCGGTCTCAAGCGGTCCCTGCCGCCAAGGATAACTGCCTTTAGCGTAGATTTACCTTCTTTTCTCAGGTTATTGATCCTATCCACAAGTATAATAGCGTTATTCACAACTATGCCTGCAAGCATTATTCCCCCTATTATGACCCCTATACCTATCGACTTCTTCATAACCCATAGCGTAAAGATCGCGCCGATCAACGCAAGAGGGATGGACATCATTATGATGAACGGCTGATAATACGATTCGAAAAGAGACGCGAGGATCATATAGACCAGCAAAACGGCCAGAAGCAAAGCAAAGGCAAGCTGCCGCTGGTTCTGGACCTGCTTTTCATAATCTCCGCCGAATTCCCAGTAGTAATCACGGGGCAGCTTCAGGCCGGCAAGGGCCTCCCTGATCTTCTTCACGGCCTTGGACATGGATAATACCGTCGAGGTGCCGCTCACCTCGATAAACCGGTTTTTGTTCTTCCGATGTATCTCGCTGGGGCCTATCGCCGGCTTGAAGTCCGCCACCTGATCCAGATAGATGTTATCGCCGGACGGCGTGGTCAGTAAAAGGTTTCTTATGTCTTCGAATGTCTTCCTATGCTCCTCATCCAGCCGCGCTACGGTCTCCACTTCTTTGGCGTCTGTGTGGAAAAGCGTCGCCCTTAGCCCTCTCATCCCCGCGTGAGCGATATCGGCGATATCCCTGGTATTAAAACCGTAATAGGCGGCTTTTTCCTTGTCGATTATTATCCTATACTCCGGACGGCCCGGCTCTATCGACCGTTTCAGATCCACGATACCGGGCACCGCCGCCAGGCCTTCTCCGATTTCGGATATGTATTGATTGAGCTTATCATAATCATACCCGTAAATATCCAAGGAAATCTCGGGCATACCCGGCGCCTGCACTTCCGAAAAGTAGATGAAGCCTCCCCTGTATCTCTTCTCTATCTCCTTCAATCTGGGCCTGAGCCATTCTATCACGCCTTCCGTAGTCACCGACCTCTCGTCGATAGGCAAAAGGCTTACGTAGACCCTGGAAGACCATCCCTCTATCCTCGAAGAAAAATTCTGGATAGCGGGATGCGTGGAAAGCAGGTCCTCTATCTCTTTTATCATCTCGTCGGATTTTTCCAGCTTTGCCCCGGCCTCAAGCCTCGCGTAGATCGTGAACTTGCCCTGTTCGGTCTGGCCGAGAAATTCCCTGTCGATCCCCTTCAAGACATAAAGGGAGACAAAAAAGACCGCGAACGCCGATACGGTAAATACATATCTCTTTCTCAGGGCATAAGCTAAATAACCTTGATACATATCCCTTATCTTAGAAAGGTCCAGGCCGCGCTTGGTCATGTTCAGGAAGTAGGCGGACAAGCTGGGTATCAGCGTCAGGGCCACCACCAAAGAGGCCAAAAGCGAAAAAGTGACCGTCAGCCCAAGGCTGCCGTACAGCATCTTTATATCTTCCGTCACGAATATGATCGGCAAAAAAACCACTATCGTCGTCATAGTGGAAGCGACTATTGCCAATAAGACCTCTTTGGTGCCTATGACCGCCGCTTCGCGGGCCGACAACCGCTGTTCCCGCTTGGAAAATATATTCTCCAGCACGACTATGGAATTATCCACCAGCATGCCTATGCCCAGAGCGAGCCCGCTTAGAGTCATGACGTTTATAGTCATCTGCCTCTGCGCCGACAAAAGGTTGCTGAAATACATCAAAGCAAAAGTCGCCACTACCGACGTAGGTATCGAAGTGAAAATGATAAAAGTGGAGCGGGCGTCCCTCAGGAAAAATAATATCACCAAAGCCGCCAATATAGCGCCGAATATCAATGACTTCTGGACCGTATCTATGGCCTTGACGATGAAACTGGCCTGGTCGCTTATGATCTCTATGTCCAGGTCCTTTCCCAGGACGAGGCCGAGTTCCGACAGCCTCTTCTTTATGGGGCCGTCTATCTGTTTTCTTACTCCGGCGACCACGCTTACGGTGTTGGCCTCCGACTCCTTATGGATATAGAGCGACACTATATCCGTGGGTATTATTTTAGGCTGGACGCCGAGGCGCGCGTAGTTTTCCGCGTCGAGGAAGGTATCGTCTATCTTCGCTATGTCTCTCAGCCTTACAAGAGATCCCGACTGCGTAGCGGAGATGATTATGTCTTTTATCTCCTCGACGCTCTCGAATTCGCCTATAGTCCTGAACATGTATTTATCGCGGTCTCCTTCGATCTTGCCGGCCAGGAGGTTCAGATTGTTGATACCCAGCTTATCTATGACGGCCAGTATGGGCAGGCCGAGCGCGTTCAGCTTGTCCTGGTCGAACTCTACGAGGATCTTCCTCTCGCGTCCGCCGTATACGTCCACATTGGCTACGCCCTCCACCCTCAAAAGATACTCCTTGATGTCTTCGTCGAACACGGTCCTGAGGTATTCGGTGGTGTATTTATCGCTCGTCACGGCGGATATCATCACATAGATATCGGATTCCTCGTATCTTGCGATAACGGGCCTTTCGATCTCCCTCGGGAGCTTGTTCTTTATCCTCGCAAATCTCTCCCTGACCTCTAACGCCGCAAAATCCATATCGATCTCCGCCTTGAACTTGATGACCACCTGCGACTCGCCCTTTTCGGATTTCGACATGATCTCTTCCACGCCGTTCACCATGGAAACGGCGTCTTCTATGGGCTTCGTCACCAGCTCCTCGACTTCCGTCGGAGGCATACCGCCCCTTACGCGCGTGATTATCGTTATCTTCTTGTATCCGATATTAGGCATGAGCTCTACGGGGAGCTTGGTGAGGGATATTACGCCGATGAGCAGGACCGCGGCGAATACCATCAATACCGCTATCGGTCTCTTTACCGCAACGCTGGATATATCCATACTGCTATGCCGCCCTTTTAGGGACACTCCGCTTTACATTGTATGCAATATTGATATTCCCCTCGCTCCGACAAAATTCTTAACGCCTCTCACTTCGTCAAAAAGAGGGGACGGTGAACTCGCTCGACGCTGCCGCGTCGGCTCGTACTTTCGCTTCGCGAAAGTACCGGAACGATGTATGAGTGCGGCCGGACAATCCACCGTCCTTTTAGAAACCTCTTTTTGGCTCGTTCGAGGCTAAA
>CAZYBX010000087.1:0-6307 GCA_964645565.1 uncultured Planctomycetia bacterium
GGGTAATCGGGCTTTGCGGCAGGGCCGGCATCCAGGAGGTGCTATTTTGAGATAATCTAATTTGTTAATAAACGTCCCTGGTTCAGTAGTCGACTATTAATTGCTAAAATATATCATCTGGAACAGGACATACAGAACAAGATAGGAGGTAAATATAGTAAATTATGAAGAAGATTGTTTTGGTGTTGGCGGCGGTATTGATCGCGGGAAGCGCGCATGCTGAGGTGCTGAAGAAGGCGGATTTGGCGGGGCAGTGGTATCCCTCGTCTAAGGAGGCGCTGTCGGCCGAGCTGGACGGCTATCTTGCGGCCGCGGACGTCGAGCCGATAAACGGTACGATAAAGGCGATAATCGTGCCGCATGCCGGCCTCGCTTATTCCGGCGGTGTGGCCGCGTACGGATACAAAGCCGTGCGGAATAAGGGTTACTCCACCGTTCTATTGCTCGGCTTTTGCCACAGGATGAGTTTTGACGGCATTTCCGTCTTTAAGGAAGGCAGTTTCGAGACGCCGCTCGGCCCCATAGAGGTCGATTCTGAAATGGCGTCGGATATCATCTCAAAAAGCGGGATAGCCTTCTATAAGCCCGAAGCCTTTGCGAATGAAAATTCGGTCGAGATGGAGCTCTTGTTTATCAAAAGGGCTTTACCCGGGGCCAGGATCGTTCCTATGGCGTTCGGCTCGAGGGAATTCAGCGCCGCCCGGAGCATGGCGGATGTCTTGTCAGGGATAATGAAAAAGAGGGATGATGTCCTGCTTGTGGTCAGCACGGACATGAGCCACTACCTCTCATATGAGACTGCCGGGAAAGTGGATATGACCTCGATAGAGTTTTTGAAGGACTTTGACGCGCAGGAGATATATGACAGGTCTGTAAGGGGCGAACAGTTGTTTTGCGGTTACATACCGGTTGCGACGGCCCTTCTCGCCGCGAAGAAGATCGGCGCAGGCGGCATAAAGATACTGAAATACGCGAATTCGGGAGACATCACCGGTGATAGGCAAAGAGTGGTCGGTTATGTGAGCGCGGCGATTTATGAAGACAATGGTGACTCAGGGTCCGGAGCGGATAGTGAGGTTGTTTTCGAGGCATATCAGGATCAGGGAGACAAAGGAGAGGTGAAGATGGAGAAGAGCCTTCTGAACACGTCCCAGAGAAAAAGATTACTCGAGATCGCCAGAGAGGCCATACGGACATATTTGGAGAGCGGCAAGGTGCCGGAGGTCGTCGAGGCCGACGAGACGCTCAATAAGGAGATGGGGGCGTTTGTTACGCTGCATGAGGACGGCCGGCTGAGAGGCTGCATAGGAAATATTATAGGCAGAGGCCCGCTTTACCTTACCGTCAGAGACGTGGCGATCGAGGCGGCCACCCGAGACCATAGATTTTCGAAGGTCACTCCGGAGGAGCTGGGGAAGATAGATATCGAAATATCGGTGCTGTCCGAGCTCGAGAAGGTCACTGATGTGGACAAGATCGAGATGGGAGTCCACGGCGTCCTCGTGAGGAAGGGATTTGCGAGCGGAGTCTTTCTTCCGCAGGTGGCCACGGAGACCGGCTGGTCGAGAGATGAATATATGTCGAACTTGTGCGCGCATAAAGCCGGCCTGATGCCTGACGCGTGGAAGACAGGCGGCATCGATATCTACATATTCACCGCCGAAGTCTTCGGCGAAAAATAGAAAAATAGGGACGGACCCCATTTAAGGATGGTATGAGCAGGTTTTATGTGAGGCCCGGGGCGGTAGCGGGCGGCAAGATATATATCGAGGGAGAGGAAAGCCATCATATAATCGATGTGATGCGGCTAAAGGAAGGGGACTCTATCACCGTCTTTGACGGCACGGGCAGGGAATATGACGGAAAGATCGATGCCGTCGGGAACAAAAGTGTGGTGATCGGCGTCTCGAAAACGAGGAAGCCCGGCAAAAAGTCCGGCGCCGGCATCACGCTCGCTCAGGCGATACCGAAAAAAGACAAGATGGACCTGATCGTCCGGGAGGCCACCGAGCTCGGCGTCAATGAGATCATACCCGTTGAGACATCGAGGACGATAGTGAGGATAAGAGAAGAGAAGGAGCAGGGTAAGAGAGACAGGTGGCGGAAGATAGCTGTCGAGGCTTCCAAGCAATCGGGAAGGACGGATCTGCCCGGGATAGGGAGCATAACGCCTTTTGCCGATATCCTGGGCTCCGTAAAAAAATACGATATAGCGGTCATGCCGTGCCTTTCCAAAAAGTCCGTTACGATAGGACAGGCGTTAAAGAAGGCGAAAAACGCAAAGAGCGCGCTGGTCATGATAGGCCCTGAAGGCGGGTTCAGCGACGGCGAGATAAAGCAGGCCGTCAAGAGCGGTTCCGTCCCCGTGACGCTGGGGCCGCTTGTCCTTAAGTGCGATACGGCGGCGGTGGCTGCGCTTTCGATATTAAACCACGAGTTAACCGAAAAATGAAGACGTGCGCATTCCGGACATTAGGATGTAAGGTCAATCAGTACGAGACGCAAGTCATCAGGGAGAGCTTCGTTAATGCCGGCTACCGGGAGGTAAGATTCGGCGAGGTCTCCGACATCTATGTGATAAACACCTGCACAGTCACGGCAAAAACGGACAGGGAAAGCCGGCGCCTGATCAGACAGGCAATAGGCCTGAATCCCGGAGGAAGGGTCATTGTCACTGGCTGCTACACCGAGCTCGACGAGGGCCGGATAAGAGAGATCCCGGGCGTGCACCTGATAGTAAAGAACAGGGACAAGGACAGGATCGTGGAGATATTCGAATCCGGAAGGGCGGCCCCGGACCGCCGGGCGGCGGACTATGCGCCGATGTCGGTCTCCGGTTTCAAGGGAATGACGAAATCATACATCAAGGTGCAGGACGGATGCGATAATTTCTGTTCTTATTGCAAGATCCCGCTGGCGAGAGGACGCTCCAGGAGCAGGGACATGGCATCGACGGTCGAAGAAGCGAGGCGCCTGGTCGCAAACGGCTTCAGGGAGATAATACTTACGGGCATATGCCTCGGGGCATGGGGGGAAGACCTCCGGCCGAGGACGAGGCTCAGCGCTCTTCTCGAGCGGCTGGCCGCTCTCGACGGCGATTTCAGGGTAAGGCTTAGCTCTATCGAGCCCAAATATGTGGATGACGGCCTCATAGGAGCCATGCGGTCATCCCCGAAAATATGCAGGCATCTGCACCTGCCGCTTCAAAGCGGCGACGACAAAGTCCTCTGGATGATGAACAGGCCATATACGGCCGGCGAGTACAGAGAGACGGTGGAGGCCGTAAGGAAGGCGATTCCGGACGTCTCTATAACGACCGATGTGCTGGTCGGGTTCCCTCAGGAGGCCGAGTCAAATTTTAATAATACCTATGAGTTACTGAAGGAGATCGCGCCTTCGCGCGTGCATCCTTTCCCGTACAGCAAGAGAGAGGGGACGGTCGCCGCGTCCATGGGGGATGAACTGCCGAAAAATGTCGTGAAGAGGCGCATGGAAAAGATAAAGTCCCTGGCGCGTCTGACGTCGCTTCAATACAGAAAGAGTTTCTTGAATAAAACCACAGGCGTTTTGGTCGAAACGGAGAGGGAGAGGGGGGCGGGCCTCCTCAAAGGTTATGACGACAAATATATAAAAGTCATATTCGAGGGGCCCGATAGTTATATGTCAAGCATCACGCCCGTAAGGATCGAGCGGGTGGAGGACGATCTGACGCTCGGTTTAGCCGTATAATATGCCCCTATCTTGACAATATCATCTTATTATGATATACTTTTGTGCATTTTCCTCACCCGACCGATAAATACCTGCACAGAGGAGTTCCGTAGTTGGAGTGGATAAGGCACGTTAACTGGACGGACGCTTTAGCGATAATCATAATACTCAGAAGCTCTTATGTCGGCTCCCAAAGAGGCCTTTTTGGAGAGCTTTTTTGTATATTCGGGCTTTTGCTCGCTATAGTCCTAAGCCTCCATTACTATTATTCCTGGGCGCAATTCATGTTCAGCTATCTCTTCATGCCGAGGCACATCGCGAACATCTTAAGTTTTGTATTGATAGCCGTATTGGTATACGCCCTTTTCGTTTCCGTATATCATTTTGTACTTAACCGCAAGATCTTAACGATAGAAGAGCTGCCGGACATCTACTGGGTCGGCGGGGTCATATTCGGCTTTATGAAGGGGGTGGTCATAGCTTCGATATTATTTCTGGCGCTTCTGCTCGTGCCGATAAAATACATCACCGACTCGGCGAAGACGAAGTCGATGTTCGGGCCGTTTCTTGCCAGTACGGGCGTCGCGGTATACGAAAAGTCTCTTAGCTTATTCGCGAACATCAGGGCCAGGGACCTCTCCGGCCACCTGTCCGGAGCCCCGCCCCTGGATTTCGATAAGATGAAGATAAAGAGAAAAGATAAACTGGAGCAGATACTGGAGTAGCGGCCGTCTCTCCGGGGAAACAATAGATACGGAGGCGAAAATTGAAATTCAGGGATGTATACGAATACGCAGTCAAAAAGGGCATGGAGAAGGATCCGCGTTCGAAGGCCGAGATAAAAAAGGCGTTATCGGAAGTGCGCAAGGCGTACAATAAGCTGCCCGCCCGGAGGAAGAAGGCCTTTGACAAGGAGAGGCTGAGGCACCCGTATGACGATACGAGGATGCTTTGCGGCGACCCGTCCCGCGACATAAAGACGGTCATGGTCGGTATAGACATGGAGGTCGGAGAGCTTCTCCTCGCCGACAGATTGAACGAGAGGGGCAGGGGCGTGGATCTCGTGATGGCCCACCATCCCGAAGGCAGGGCGCTCGCCGGATTTTACAACGTGATGAACATGCAGGTGGACATACTGAAAAAGCTGGGCGTCTCATATGATGTGGGTAAGGACCTTCTGGGCGAAAGGATATCGGAAGTCGCCAGAAGCATATCCGCGGTGAACCATATGAGGTCCGTGGATGCGGCGAAGCTCCTGGATATCCCCTATATGTGCGCGCATACGGTGGCCGATAACTGCGTTACGAGGTATTTACAGAAAATGATGGATGAAAAGAAACCCCGGACTCTCAATAATGTGATAGAGATACTGGATGCCGTTCCGGAGTACCGGGCCGCCCTGAATAAGAACGCCGGTCCGTATATAATGATCGGTAAAGAGAAGGATAAGGCGGGCAAGATAGCGGTGGATATGACCGGGGGGACCGAGGGTTCGCGGCGGATATTTTCCAGGCTGTCGCAGGCCGGCGTGAACACGATAATAGGCATGCATCTGAGCGAGCAGCATTTCAATAGCGCCAAGAAGGAGCATATCAATGTGGTGATCGCCGGGCACATATCCAGCGACAGCATCGGACTCAACCTGCTTCTCGACGAGCTCTGCAGAAAAGAAACGCTCGAGATAATACCCTGTTCCGGATTTATAAGGGTGGAACGGAAATAAAAAAGGTAAAAAGTAAATGGGGCTGTACATCCCGGACAACCTATTAGACCAGATTCTCGATAGATGCGATATAGTTGAGATCATCTCCAGCTATATCCCGCTCAGGAGGGCGGGCAGGAATTACAAGGCGCTATGCCCGTTCCACAACGAAAAGACGCCTTCCTTTGTGGTGAACCCGGACAAGGGGATATTCCACTGCTTCGGCTGCAAGGTGGGCGGCAACGTATTCACTTTTATCATGAAATACGAACGCCTGGAATTCCAAGAAGTGGCGAAGATGCTGGCCAAGAAGACAGGGGTGGTCCTGCCGGAGCGCCCGGGAGGTGGCCAGGAAGGTGTATCATCCATGATCAGCAAGCTATATGCCGTCCACGACGCCGCCGCGGCGTATTTCCAGACGGCGCTTGCTTCTCCGGCGGGAAAAAGGGCGGAAGAATATCTGGCGAAGAGGGGGCTTGAGAAAGGGGCCATAAAAGAATTCAGGATCGGATTCGCTCCGAATGCCTGGGAGGGATTGTTTATTTATCTGAAGCGCAAGGGCTTCACCGCCGATGTGGCGGAAAAGGCGGGGCTTATAATCCCGAGGTCGGAAGGCTCCGGGTATTTTGACCGCTTCAGGAACCGCCTTATATTCCCGATATTCAACCAGAAGGACAGGATCATAGCGTTCGGGGGCAGGGTGCTCGATGACTCGCTTCCAAAATACATGAATTCTCCGGAGACTCCCATCTACAACAAAAGCCGCACTCTTTTTGGATTGAATCTGGCCAAGAGGGGCATCATCGACGCTGACGCGACCGTTGTGGTGGAGGGATACACCGATCTCTTGATACCGTGGCAAAGCGGCATAAGGAACGTAGTGGCGTCCTGCGG
>CAZYBX010000088.1:0-6301 GCA_964645565.1 uncultured Planctomycetia bacterium
GCGATCTCATGCTGGACGACATGCCTTATTTCCTCGCCTATATCCAGCCCTCTCGCCTTACATTCCCGCTCGATATTTTGCTTGTAGAGAGTGATCTTATCGGGCATTACCATGCCGTAATAATGCGTTCTGTTTTTCAGCGGCACGCCTTCATAAAGCCCTAAGAGCCGCCCCTTCGCGCCCAGGCCGAGCCTCTTTGCCCTGTTTATATCAAGCTCTTCTTCAACGACGACATCCACATTCTGAAGCTTATCTTTAAAATCCTTCGGAAGTTTTTCCAAAGTATCTATGATCAACGCTTCAAATTCTTTGAGTGTCATATCAGATCTCCGCCGTCATATCTACGTGTTCTCCCGCGGAAATTCGCCCCGGAGGGCGTTTTCAACCATCGTCTTTACTTCTTCGCTAAAATCAGAGCTGAGTATCCACTCCAGATAAGGGCGGTCCGCCTTGAGGATATCTTTTATGTGTTTCTTCCTTCTGTACTTTCCGAATGCAGGATAGAGCTCGCCGTTCCACCAGCAAAACTTCCGTTCTCTATCGAAATACGCGCTATGCTGCTCGTAATCAAAATCCTTCAAAGACTCTATGCCCTCATCCGGCGTTCCGTACTTATTGATCTGGGCGTCGAATATGTCGACCGTCGCCTCGGCATCGCCAAGGGCGGAATGGGCATTCTCAAGCTCTTTATCGCAGTATAGTTTATAAGCGGCCGTCAGGTCTCTCTTCTCGTGTATGTGATAGACCTTTTGTGCGTCGTAGATGTCCCGTTCCTTCCAGTGGAAGCTCAGGCCGGCGTCATAAAACTCGCGCTCAAGAATAAGCAGATCGAATCTCAAGATACTGAATCCGCCCAGGTCGGAATCGCCTATAAACTCCATCACTTCTTTAGCCACATCTTTAAAAGGCGGCGCGTCTTTCACATCATCGTCGGTGATGTCGATGATCCGGCTGACATTGGCCGGGATCGGTATGCCGGGATTAACGCGTTTTACATAAGTCTCTTTTGTCCCGTCCGGCATCAATTTGACCATGCCGACCTCGACTATCTTATCCTTTTCGACCCATGTGCCTGTTGTCTCAAGGTCTAAAACTACAAGAGGCCGCGATATTTTCATGATCATACCCTCCGTTAAACAGCACTATATCCGTTACGGCTCGCCCGCTTGCGGTCTTCTTCCGTCAAACGCGATTTGCGGAGCCTTATATTCTTGGGGGTGATCTCCACCAGCTCATCATCCTCGATAAACTCAAGGGCGAATTCAAGCGTCATCTCCCGCGGAGGGATGAGCGCGATCGCGTCATCGCTTCCCGAAGCGCGCATATTGGTCAACTTCTTTTCACGCGAGGCGTTTACCACGATATCGGCCCCCTTGTTGTTTACGCCGACTATCATCCCCTCATACACCTTATCCCCCGGCTTGATGAAGATCTCGCCGCGCGGCTGTAGATTATAAAGCGCGTACGCCACCGCGTCGCCGTATCCCTGCGAGATGAGCACGCCCCTTTGGCGGCCGGGCATATCCCCCTTATACGTCTGGTATTCAAGAAAATTCTGGTACATGATGCCGCTGCCCCGCGTCATCATAAGAAACTCGCCCCTAAACCCGATCAGCCCCCTCGAGGGAATGACAAATTCCATGCGGACTGTGCCGGAAGATGTGGTCTTCATACCGCGCATCTGGGCCTTGCGGGCCCCGAGCATCTGCATGATAAGACCCTGATACTCGCTCTCCACCTCGATGATCACCTCTTCGACGGGCTCAAGCGTCTGGCCGCCCATCTTCTTCAAAATAACGTGCGGCTTGGAGACCTCCATCTCATAGCCTTCGCGCCGCATCGTCTCGATAAGAATGGCGAGATGCAGCTCACCGCGCCCCGAGACCTTCAGCCGCTCGCTTCCCGCGACCTCTTCCACCTTGATGCCGACATTGATCATGGCCTCATGCTCAAGCCGCTCCCGCACATGCCGCGATGTCAGAAACCTGCCTCCGTCCCTGCCCGAAAAAGGGCTCATATTATGAGAAAAGTTCATGGAGATCGTCGGCTCGTCTATCTTGATAGCGGGCAATCCCTTCGGCTCGTCGACGCACGTGATCGTCTCTCCGACCGCCACGCCCTCTATCCCGGAGATCAATATGATATCTCCGGCTATGGCCTCGTCGACATCGACGCGGATCAGCCCGCGATACTTCATGATCTTGGTCACCTTGCCCCTGGCAATAGAACCGTCGCGCTTCACGAGCGCCACAGCATCCCCCACGCGCACTGCCCCGTGAAAAACCCGGCCGATGGCGATCCGCCCGATATAAGAGTCGTAATCGAGCATCGTGACCAGCATCTGAAAAGGCAGGTCAGGGTCGGCTATCGGCGGCAGGACCCTATGGAGGATTGTCTCCAGAAGAGGTTTTATGGAATCGCTTGGCTCGTCGAGATCGAGGGTGGCGTAGCCGTCCTTTCCCGAAGCGTATACTATCGGAAAATCCAGCTGCTCATCGGAAGCGTTCAGCTCGCAAAAAAGGTCGAATGTCATATTCGCCACCTCATCCGGCCGGACATGGGCGCGATCGAGCTTGTTTATGACAAGTATCGGTTTTAGATGGAGCTCGAGCGACTTCTTCAGGACGAATTTAGTCTGCGGCATGGGCCCCTCGAAAGCGTCGACAAGAAGAAGCACGCCGTCCACCATCTTAAGAATGCGTTCCACCTCGCTGCCGAAATCGGCGTGTCCCGGCGTATCGACAAGATTGAACTGCACCCCCTTATATTGAAGGGAGGCGTTTTTAGAGAGGATGGTGATCCCTCTTTCCTTCTCGAGAGGGTTTGAGTCCATTATGGCGGTCTCGCCGTCTTTAAAGTCATAGGCGCCGGTATATCTGAGGAGGGCGTCTATGAGGGTGGTCTTCCCATGGTCGACATGCGCTATGATAGCGACATTCCTTACGTCTTTTCTTCTTTTTTGATGGGTCATATTATTTTAGTCACTTTGGGTTTTGGATTTGCGCGGATTGCGTCCGGATGCTTCAGCGCGCCGTTTTATAGCGCGCGTAAAACGGCTCTTTCTTCTTGAAGGGCTTCTGCCATTTTTTATCCTGCCGCTTATCGGAATGGTGCTTCCGGGGGAAATTTCTATCTTCGGGCCTGTTGTCCCAGTTTGCGTTAGGCCGGTTGGATTTTCTGCGCTTTGCATAGCATTCCTTGCAATATACCGGACGGTCGCCGCTGGGCTTGAACGGTATCTCGCATTCCTTGTTGCAGCCCGCGCAAATGACCCTTGTCAAAGTCCTTTCGCCGGTCCTGTTGCCTTCTCTTCCCCTGTCGTAGCGGGGAGTGTCGTGGCGGGGAGGGCGGTCGAAGTGCCGCTCAGGCCTCTGGGAATAACTTTTCTCAACAGGCCTGCTTGAAGACCGGACGATCAGATCATCCAGCTTCTTCTCAATGGCGCTCAATTGCCGCTGCATATCATCGATGCGGCCGGCCAGGCTCGGCCCTTCCCTCCGCGAAGCTGTTTTTCTCTTACTCTTGAACCGCTTCTTCACATTAGCCCTCTCTTTTTGGTGTAATGTATCACAAATAACGCCCTCTTGCAACCTATATAACCGCAAATTCTACAGGATCCCTTTATTAATCAGATGCCTCCTGTAATATTCGGTTATTTCACGCTCACGGCTGTTACCATCAAAATCGTTAACGCGGTTAACCGGCCCGCGGGGCTTCTTCCTGCTTCTCCCGACAAAAGAGGCGTACTGTACTTGAGCCCTGTGCATCTTACAGCCGTTCCTCACATGGTTGTCGTCCGAGATGACGGTAATAAGAGACGGGTCTTCCGCGCTTCGGACCATGCTTATTATGCGGTCGTCAGCGGATTCTCCGGAGCTGGTAAAGACGCGATCGATCCCGAATATCCGGGTAGGCGGGTCATCAAAAATGCCTTCACTTCTTCCGTCAAATACAATATACACCTTTGCGCCGGCGTACCGCCTTTTCCAGCTTTGTATTTCCATAATCAAAGCGTTTCGAGCGTTTTCGAGGCTCTCCTGAAGCTTGGCCTCCAGCTCGGGAATTTTATGTATTACGTTATATCCGTCTATTATGAATGTCTTCTTCATGATCTCTCCGGCGAGGACTTCGCTCATTTCATTCGCTTCGCTTTGGGGCGGATATAATGTCTGACTTTATACGGAAGCATTCCTTTTTTTCAGCGCGAAATATATCTCTCTGCATATCCACGCGTCGGTAGCCGCGTAAACTATCTGCGCGTGCGTAAGCGCCGGCGCGTCCCAGCGCGAACACTGCGCCTGCTTGGATATCCTGAAACCGAATAGCAGCGCCGCCAGGCCGCGTATGCCCGCGTTCTTTATTCCGGCCGTGGCCGCCATGCCTGCCAGTTCGATGAAGCGCGCGGGTTCGAAGAGCAATGCGTCTTTCAGTTTCTTTATATCATCCGACACGCTAATGCCGGCTTTCACCACATTACGATCGGCCAAAATACCGGCGAGCGGTTTATGAGAATCGATGCGCCCTATCTGAAATATGTATACCCCGTCACCGGCGGCAAGCTGGATCAGGGACGGCAGATAAGCTTCGCCCTTTTTAAAAGCGGGCCTCGTCTCCGTGTCAAATCCTAAGACCTTTTCTGTGCCGAGAGACCGCGCGGCCGCTTCCATCTTCGCGTCCGAATCTATCACATGGATAGAGCCGGTGTAATGCCTGAGAGGCAGAGCTCTGATCTCTTTTTTTGATATAGAGCGCTTATGTTTTTTAAAAATTAGACGCGGCACTTTTTTTGAAGGCGCACTTTCTATCTTGGTCCGGTAAGGTTTTTCCGATCGGGACGAAAACCGCCTGAGCTCCAATTCTAACACGAAAAAGGATTATTTACAAGCCCGTAATGGCGGCGAGCGGGAAACTCTACGATGACGTATCTGTGCGTGGCAGGCAAGTGCATGCTCATATTATACCTTGAAATATCAAATATATAGTTTGACTTTTCAATGCATATAGTGTATACTTGAAACATGAAGAAGCTGATAAAAAGAAAGATCGAGATCAAAAGTATCAATGATCTGATCTCGTCCTTTCCGGTCACGGCGATACTTGGGCCCAGGCAATGCGGAAAAACCGTTCTTGCCAATCAGATCAGGTTTGACCATTATTTTGACCTTGAGAATCCGCGCGATTCGGCCAGACTTGAAAGCCCCCAGTTGGCGCTCGAAGACCTTAAAGGCCTTATAGTAATAGACGAAATACAACGCATATCCGGCATCTTCAAGCTTATACGCTATCTTGCCGATTCAAACCTGAAACAGAAATACCTTATACTCGGGAGCGCGTCAAAGGATCTGATACAGCAGAGCTCGGAATCGCTCGCTGGAAGGATAGCGTATTACCGCCTGGGCGGGTTTACTCTTTCAGACATAGGAAAGAAAAACCTGCAAAGATTATGGCTTCGGGGAGGCTTTCCGCGATCTTATCTGGCAAAATCACATGATGAATCTTTTTTATGGCTTGAAAATTACATCGGCGCTTTTCTGGAGAGAGACATCCCGCAATTGGGGATATTCATACCTGCCCGTACGCTCAGGAAGTTTTGGGTCATGATAAGCCATTATCATTCTCAGCTGATGAACCATTCGGAAATAGGCCGCTCGTTCGGCATATCAGACATGACCGTAAGAAAATACATAAGTATCCTGGAAGGGACTTTTATGCTCAGAGTCCTGCAGCCATGGTACAGCAATACAAAGAAGCGTCTTATAAAACGCCCAAAAATATATATACGGGATTCCGGTATCTTTCATTCGCTTATGTCTATAGAGAATAAAAAACAGCTTTTCTCGCATAATAAGCTCGGCGCCTCCTGGGAGGGCTTTGCTCTTGAGTGCGTCGCCAGAAGCCTGAATAAACGCGATGAAGAGCTTTATTTTTGGCAGACTCATGCGGGCGCTGAATTGGACCTTTTCTGGCGGCACAAAGGAAAAAACTGGGGCATAGAATTTAAATATTCAGATGCCCCGAAAAAAACGAAATCCATGGAAATAGCCTTAAAGGATCTCGAGCTTGCGCATTTATGGGTCGTTTATCCTGGAAAAACAAGCTACAAATTGGATAAAAAGCTGTCCGTGGTTCCCCTTTCAGATATAAAAGCCTTCTGGGATTATAAAACCCAATAATCCGCCTGATCCTTTAATCTTTTGCCGGAGAGCTGGAGACTCTCCGCCTGTCATCCCCGCGAAAGCGGGGATCCAGGCATTGAACCTCGTCATTGCGAAAAGCGAGTATGGCGAGCGACGAAGCAATC
>CAZYBX010000089.1:0-6264 GCA_964645565.1 uncultured Planctomycetia bacterium
CGCCGAAGCCGGCCCCCTTTCTTATGCTGATGTTTGAGGCATCGAAGGCGTCGTCTCCAAACTCTTCCTTTAACTCATTCCACAATCTTCTCATGCCCTCGCTTTGCCTGATGTCGTCCAGGACCACATACTTTGGGTTCAGCATCCCGGCATAGATGCCTATGTTCTTTTTGGTGTCCTCGTACTCATGGACCGAGTCGATGTAGAGCATATCTATCTCTCCTTCAAAATGGCCGGCTACACGCTCGGCCACTTTTTTGTCGAGAGAATCGCCTTCTATCCGTTTTATATGGGGATATTTTGCGAAGCCGGCATCATTTTTCATGACGATGTCCACGGTCATCAGAAGACTGTTTTCGATATCTTGGTCCGGCAGCCCCCTGCTCATCGACATTATCGAGCCGCCGTAGTTTGTCCCGATCTCTAATATACGTGCGAGCCCCTGTGTTTTCACCAACCCTGCAAGGAAAAAGTAATAATTCGCCGGCCTGCGGATGAAGGAGCAGGGGCCGGTCGTCTCGCCGTAAGGGCAGCCGGAGAGGTCTATCTTCAATCCGGCCTCCATGGCCCGCCTGCAGATATCTTTAAGGTGATCTGCTTCCATATTAAGATATATTATATACGCAAACGGCGCAATAATCAAATGTTGCTGGTGAGGACACTCACCGAAGGTGGGTGTCCTCAAGGGCGGCAAGACGGACTTCCGCGGGCTTGCCAATTCCCGTTTTGCAGGGTATAATTTAACTAACTGAGGAGGTGCGCTTATGGGAAAAAACGAAGAGTATATAACCCCCGAAGGGTATGAGGAACTCAAGAAAAAGTGGGAATTTTTGAAGACGGAGCGGCGCAGGCAGCTGGCCAGGGACATCGGGACCGCCCGCGGCCACGGAGATATAAGCGAGAACGCGGAATACGACGCGGCCAAGGAAGCCCAGGCGCTGAACGAAAAGAAGATCGCCGAGCTCGAAGAGAAGCTCTCGAACGCGCGGATCCTCGACGACAGCAGTATGCCGAAAGACGAGGCCCTGCTCGGCGCGAAGGTCAGCCTGAAGGATATGGACACGGGCGAGGAATTTGAGTATACGCTGGTCTCGGAATCCGTGGCCGATTTCGCAAAAGGCAGGATCTCAGTCGCCTCTCCGGTCGGCAAGGGGCTGTTGGGTCATAAAAAGGATGAGATAGTCGAGATCCCTGTGCCGGCGGGGACATTGAAATATAAGATACTCAAGGTATCAAGATGAACGCCGTTACAGGCGAGGAATAAGTGAGAATAGCGGAAGATCGAGTTGATAACCGATAAGAAGACGGGGATTATTTATAAAGTATGGAAGTCCGGCGATCCCAGGGCCGTTTTCTTGCTGGTGCACGGCCTCGGAGCGCATACCGGCAGATGGGGATTCCTGGCGGATTATTTTCTTAAGAAAGATATATCCTGCTACGGGATAGAACTTAGAGGCTTCGGCGAGACCAAAGGCTTAAGAGGCCACGTAGATTCCTTTAAGACATACCTCAGCGATATCCGCGCGCTATACGATATAATCGTAGAAGGAAATAAGGATAAGAAAGTCTTTGTCGCCGGCGAAAGCGTCGGCGCGGTCATCGCATTTTTGGCTGCCGCCGCGGCGCCCGGCCTGTTTGACGGTCTCGTCTGCATCTCGCCCGCGTTCGCGAACAGGCTGAAGGCCTCGCGCTTGACTTATATCAAGTCCCTCGCGCCGCTTATCTATAATCCGTTAAAACAGATCCGCATACCTTTTGACGCGAAGATGTGCACGCGGGATGCGGATTATCAAAAGGTGATGGACGCTGACCCCGGAGAACACCGGCTCGCCACCTCAAAATTTCTGTTTAATCTAATAGCCGCGCAGATCCGAAGCAATATCGTGAAAGGCAGGATCCGCACGCCCGTCCTTTTCTTATTGTCAGGAAATGATAGATTGGTGGACCCCGAAGCGGGCAAAAGGATATTCAACGGCTTGAAGGCCGGGGACAAGACGATAATAGAATATCCCGATATGTACCATGCCCTTTCAATCGATCTGGGCAGGGAAAAAGTCTTTGAAGATATGTTGAAGTGGGTGGAGAAAAGACTTTAAAAAAGGGGAATACAATGCACTACATCCTATCCATCGACCAGGGAACGACCGGCAGCCGCGCGGTCTTATATGACAGGAAAGGCGGGATAGTCGCGAGCGCCTATAGAGAATTCTCCCAGTATTTTCCGAAGCCCGGATGGGTGGAGCATGATCCCGAGGAGATATGGAAAAGCGTGAATGAGACCGTTCAAATAGTCATTGGAAGAGTGCCGTCGGGTTCAGTGGCCGCAATAGGCATTACAAATCAGCGCGAGACTACCGTGATATGGGACAAGGATACGGGTAGGCCTGTCTATAACGCGATAGTCTGGCAGTGCAGGAGGACCGCCGGCCGCTGCGACGGCCTCAAGAACAGAAAAGGGGAAGCCGTATTTTTCAGAAAAAAGACGGGTCTTCCTGTCGACGCCTATTTTTCCGCCACCAAGATAGAATGGATATTAAAAAACGTAAAGGGCGCCATGGCAAAAGCGAAAAAAGGTAAGCTTTGCTTCGGCACTACAGATTCCTGGGTCTTATGGAAGCTGACAGGCGGCCGGACACACGCTACCGATTATACCAACGCGTCGCGGACCATGCTCTTCAACATCGACAGCTTGAAGTGGGATGACGGCATACTGAGGAGATTTAAAATACCTGCGGCTATCCTTCCGGAAGTGAAAAAGTCTTCGGGCATATTCGGCAGGACCGTAAGGATAGGCAGGCTTACCCCGGGCATCCCGATATCGGGGGTCGCCGGCGACCAGCAGGCGGCGTTGTTCGGCCAGACATGTTTTGAGCCCGGCTCCATTAAGAATACATACGGCACCGGCTGTTTTGTGCTGCTGAATACAGGGAGAAGACGTCCCGTATCCAGACACGGCCTTATCGTAACCCTCGGCTGCGGTCCTAAGGGCGAACCCGTTTACGTCCTGGAAGGGGCGATATTCATCGCCGGCGCCGCGATCCAGTGGCTGCGCGACGGCCTCAGGCTTTTGAGCAAAGCTAAAGAATCAGAGAAGATGGCAAAATCAGTGCGCGATAACGCCGGCGTATATTTTGTGCCGGCGCTTGTCGGCCTGGGCGCGCCTTATTGGGACCAGGGCGCCCGGGGCGCCATATTGGGCATAACGAGAGGCGTGAAAAGCGGCCATATCGTAAGGGCCGCGCTCGAGGCTATGTGTTATCAGACAAGAGATGTCCTGGAGGCGATGCAAAAGGATTCCGGCTTGAAGATCAGAGACCTAAAAGTAGACGGCGGGGCCGTGGCGAACGATTTCCTTTGCCGGTTTCAATCAGACTTGCTTGGCATCAACGTCGTGAGACCCCGGGTGATCGAGACGACCTCTTCCGGCGCTGCCTATCTTGCGGGACTCGCGATCGGATACTGGAAGGATGCGGATGCGATAAAGAGATGCTGGAAGAAAGAGAGGGTCTTCCGGCCGCATATGGCCAAGTCCGAGTCATCAAGGTTATATAAGGAATGGAAGGACGCCGTAAGAAGGATATTGTCAGCGTAAAACGTTGCTGGTGGGGACACTCACCAAAGGTGAGTGTCCCCAAGGGCGGCATATCAGACGAATGGATACCTTTGACGTTATTATAATAGGCGGGGGGGTCATAGGCGCCTCTGTCGCGCGTGAACTCTCGCGGTATAAGTTGCGGATCGGGCTTCTCGAAAAAGAGGAAGAGCTCGCCTTCGGCGTCTCGAAATCGAACAGCGGCATCATACATCCCGGCACCCAGAACGCGCCCGGCTCGCTGAAAGGAAGGCTGTGCGTCCGGGGCAATGTCCTTACGAGAAAAATATGCCGGGAGCTCGGAGTCGACTTCAGGGAGGTAGGGGAGCTGATAGTAGCTTTCGAAGACGCTGAAAAAGAGCGCCTTTTGAGGCTGAAGGAAGAGGCCGAGGCATTGGGCGTCCCCGGCCTCAAGGTCGTCGATAGCGCGTGGCTCAGGCGGAATGAACCGAATTTGAACGATAAGGCCGTCGCCGCGCTATACGCCCCCACTGCGGGCATAGTAAGCCCCTACCGCCTCGTTTACGACCTCTCCGAAAACGCCGGGAGGAACGGCGTAAGATTTTTTACTCAAACTAAAGTTAAAGGCATCGGCCTCCGCCGCCCGAATGAAAGATACCGTTTTGAGGTGTCCTCCTCCAAAGGTGTTTTTATGTCAAGGTATGTCGTCAACGCCGCCGGGCTCTTCGCGGACGACATATCGAAGATGGCCGGCGTAGACGATTTCGAGATAAAGCCGCGCAAGGGAGAGGAGTTCCTCCTTGATAAGAAGAAGGAGCATATGACAAACCATCTCATTTTCCCGCTTCCCTCGAAGACATCAAAGGGGATACTCGTCATAAAGACCTCCGACGGCAATCCCATGATAGGGCCGACCGCCGAGGAGGTGACGGACAAGGAGGACCTATCCACGACGGACCAAGGGTTGAAGAAGGTCCTCTCGGCCGCGCAAAGGATGATCCCTTCTATAAGCGCGGACGACATCATCGCCTATTTTGCCGGCCTGCGTCCGGCGGCGGGAGATGATTTCATCATACGCCATGAGGGCAAGGCCCCCGGATTTATCAATATAGCCGGAATACAATCCCCCGGCCTGACGGCCGCGCCCGCCGTAGCTTTGTATGCCCTTGAACTCCTGAGGCGCGCCGGCTTATCGCTTAAGAAAAAGCTTATGTTTCACGGCCACCGGGAAAAAACGATACACCTTTTCGCGATACCGGCGCGAAAGACAAAAAAATTGATAAGAAAAGACGCTTCATACGGCGACATCGTATGCAGGTGCGAGATGGTGTCCGCCAGGGAAGTGAAGGACGCGATAAGGCGCGGGGCAAGGACGCTTGACGGGATAAAGTTCAGGACCCGCGCCCAGGCCGGCAGGTGTCACGGCAGCTTCTGCACGACAAGGCTTTTAAAGATCCTCGCCGAAGAGACAAAAATATCCGTGATAGAGGCGACAAAAAGAGGCCCGGGCTCGGAGATAATAACAGGGAAGAGATGACATGGTCGAAAGGGATCTGGTGATAGTGGGCGGCGGCCCCGCCGGCATGGCGGCGGCCATAGCGGCGTACGAGAACGGCGTAAGGGACATCCTCTTGCTTGAGAGGGACCAGTACCTCGGCGGGATACTCAATCAATGTATCCATACCGGCTTCGGCATCGAATATTTTAAAGAGGTCTTGACGGGGCCCGAATACGCCCACCGGTTTATAGAGGAGGTGAAAAAAATACCGCAGATAGAGGTAAGCTTAAGATCGTTTGTGGTCCGCCTGACGAAGGATAAGAAGCTTACATATATAAGGCCCGGCGTCCTGGATGAGGTAAGGGCCGGGGCCTTGATCATGGCTACCGGCTGCAGGGAAAGGACGCGGGAGATGATACATATAGCCGGCACCAGGCCTTCGGGCGTATTCTCCGCCGGGCTCGCCCAGAAATTGATAAATATCGAAGGCCTGCTTCCGGGCAGGCAAGTGGTGATAGCGGGCTCCGGAGACATAGGATTGATCATGGCGCGTCGTTTTGTGCTGGAAGGGGCGGAGGTCAGGGCCGTTATCGAGATCGGAAATAAGACGAGCGGGCTTCTGCGCAATGTCGTTCAGTGCGTCGAGGATTTCGATATCCCGGTCTATTTCAACCACCGCATCTCGAAGATCCACGGCAGGGACAGGGTAGAGAAGGTCAGTGTCATAAAGGTCGACGGTCATTGGGATGACATACCCGGCACGGAGATGCAGTTTGAATGCGACACGGTCCTTGTGTCTGTGGGCCTTATCCCGGAAAACGAGCTCATAGAGATGGCCGGCGCCGAGATGGATAAGAAGACGAATTCGCCGTTATCGGATGGATTGAATAAGACATCTATACCGGGATTGTTCGTATGCGGCAATTCTTTCAGGGTCTATGATATCGTAGATTCGGTATCCCGCGACAGCATCGAAGCCGGCCGCCTTGCCGCCGGATATTTGAAGGACTTAAGATGACCAGAAAAATAACTTGCATAGAATGCCCTAAGGGGTGTATCTTAACTATAGAGACGGCAAACGGCAAGGTCGTCAGAATCGCCGGCAATGAATGTGCAAAAGGAGAAGGGTACGCCGTCCGCGAAATAGAGGATCCGACAAGGATACTCACCTCAACGGTATCCTCCGAAGGATTGTTTTTAAAGATGATGGTTT
>CAZYBX010000090.1:0-6195 GCA_964645565.1 uncultured Planctomycetia bacterium
ACATCCTGTTTTCCTCCGGATCGAGCACCTCCAGAAGCGCGCTGGTAGGATCGCCCCTGAAATCCATGGACATCTTGTCTACCTCATCCAGAAGGAACACGGGATTCTTTGACTTAGCCTTTCTCATGGATTGTATTATACGTCCCGGAAGGGCCCCTATATACGTGCGCCTATGCCCCCTTATCTCAGCCTCGTCCCTGACCCCTCCTAAAGATACCCTGACAAAATTCCTTCCGAGCGCGCGGGCGATAGACCTCGCCAGCGAAGTCTTTCCGACTCCGGGAGGCCCCACAAGGCAGAGTATCTCGCCCTTCGGAGAGCTGGAAAGCTTGCGCACCGCAAGATATTCGAGTATCCTGTCTTTCGGCTTGTCCAGGCCGTAGTGGTCTTCGTTCAGTATCTTTCCGGCATGCGATATGTCGAGGTTGTCCGTCGTCTTCTCGGACCAGGGCAGATTCACCAGCCAGTCAATATAATTTCTTATGACGGTGGCTTCGGGCGAGATAGGCGGCATCTTTGAAAGCTTGCTTATCTCGCGCTCGGCTGTCTCATGCGCCTCTTTAGGCATGCCCGCCCCGGAGACCTTCACCTCCAATTCTTCGATCTCGGATTTCGCGCTGTCCTTGCCGCCCAGCTCCTTTTCTATCGCCTTGAGCTGTTCGGTCAAAAAATAATCCTTCTGGGACTTCTCTATCTGCCTCTTGATGTTGGACATGATCTTCTTTTCCACCTTCAGGATCTCGATCTCGGAATTCAGGATGCGCGCGATGGCCTTCAGTCTTTCGGTATGGTCCGTTATCTCAAGCAGCCCCTGTTTGTCCGGTATCTTCAGGGCGAGGTGAAAAGGTATTACATTCGCCAGCTTTATCGGATTGTCTATCCCGGAGACGGAGGACAATATGTCCGCCGAAAGCTTGGGATTCAAAGTGACGTAATCCTCGAACTGGCTCTTTATGGAGCGCATAAGCGCCTCCATCTCGATGTTCCTCTTGCAGTCCACGTCTATGTTCTCTATTTGGACTTTATAGAAGGTCTTACAGTCCATGTACTTCCTTGTCCTGGCGCGCCATTTTCCCTCGACCAGTAATTTCACGGAACCGTCGGGAAGTTTTATGTTCTGCAATACATCCGCCACGGTGCCTACGCCGTATATATCGTCTTCGTGAGGCTCATCGATATGAAGGTCTTTCTGGGCGGCAAGGAATATCAATTTGTCGCCTGACATCGCTTCCTGTAGCGCGCGGATAGACCTGGATCTGCCCACAAGAAGCGGCACCACGGTGTCCGGAAACACCACGATATCTCTCAGCGGCAGTATCGGCAGCGAGTTTTTGGTCCTGTTTTTGCTCATACCTTGCCTATATGTTACGTCTTCTTTATCGTGGTTATCACGTCATCGACCAGGCCGTAGTCTTTGGCTTCGGCGGCCGACATGAAATAATCTCTGTCGGTATCTTTAGCGATCTTCTCCAGCGGCTGCCCCGTATGGTTGGAAAGTATCTCGTTGAGCCTCTCGCGCAGCCTCAATATCTCCTTTGCCTGTATGCTGATATCGGAAGCCTGGCCCTGGACCCCGCCCCACGGCTGGTGTATCATTATGCGCGCGTGCGGAAGGGCGTAACGCTTTCCTTTTGTCCCGGCCGAAAGCAAAAGAGCGCCCATGCTTGTGGCCTGACCTACACAGTAGGTGCAGACATCGGGCTTGACGAACTGCATCGTATCGTAAATAGCCAGCCCGCTTGTCACCGCCCCGCCGGGGGTATTGATGTAGATATTTATATCCTTTTCCGGGTTTTCCATCTGCAGGAACAATAACTGCGCGATGACGATATTGGATACGGTATCGTCTATCACGGTGCCTATGAACACGATCCTGTCTTTGAGAAGGCGGGAATATATATCATAAGCCCTCTCGACTCTCCCGGTCTGCTCTACCACCATGGGGATCAGTATACTCATGCAACCCTCCTTTTTTTGCCGTTCTAATCGATGATAGCGTTTTTTATCAGGAAATCAAGGACCTTTCTCTGTTTTATCTCTTCCCTTAGGTCCGCGGTCATGTCGTTCTTTTCGTAATACTCTTTGACCTCATCGGCAGACTTGCCCGAAGACGCCGCTATCACACCGAAGGCCTCTTCCAATTCCTTGTCACCCGCGTCCAGCTTTTCAAGCCCGGCGATCTCGTTTATTATGAAATATGCCCTTACCTCCCTGACGGCTTCGGCCTTCAGCCGCTCCGTGATATCCTTCTCCATAGATGCTATCTGTTCTTCCGTATACTGCTGCCTCTTTAATCTCTCCTTTGTGGAATCGACGAGCATCCGGTGATGCCTGTCCACCATGAATTCCGGGACATCAAAAACAGCCGCCTTATCCAAAAGCTTCAGTGCCTGGCCCTCCAGGTCCCTTCTCTCTTCCGCCTCGTTTGCCCTCTCCAGCGAACGCCGTATGGTCTCCCTGAACTCGTCCAGTGACTTGAAATCTCCCATCACAGCGAGAAACTCGTCGTTCAATTCGGGAAGGACCTTCATCTTCACCTCTTTCACCGTTATGCGGAACTCGGCCCTCTTGCCGGCTATCTCCTTCTTTGAATATTCCCCGGGAAGATCTTTCTCTATGTCCTTTTTATCTCCGGGTTTCAGGCCTTCAAGCGATTTTCCCGGTATGAAGGAGTCCTCGCCCACGTAAAGCCAGACGTTCTCTTTTTTCTCGACCGGATTCTTTTCGACCGTACAGTCGACGTCGCATATGATATAGTCGCCTTGCGCGGCTTGGCCTTCTTTCGTGACGAATTTAGCGTTTGCCTCCCTGAGCTTGTCGATCTGGGCGGCGACGTCCGCTTCCTTCACTTCCTTAGACGCCTTTTTAAGGCTCAGCCCCTTATAGTTCTTTAATCTGACCTCCGGCCTTATGTTTACGACAGCCTTGTAAGACATGCCCTTCTCCGCATCGAACTGGAGATCGGCTATCTCGGGCATCCCCAAAATCTCCATATCCGACTCGTCGACTGCGCGCTTTAGCGAATCACCCACGAGGTTTTTGACGGCTTCCTCCTCGGCTTCTTTTTTGTACCGCTTCTTTATAAGGTCGAGCGGTGCCCTGCCTGACCTGAAACCGGGCAAAGAAGCGCCCCTGGATATCTCTTCATATATACGATTGAGCTCACCGGAGATTATCTCTTTTGAGATATGGAATTCTATCGCTTTCCGCGTCTTGCCCGCCTGCCTGATCTTGTATTTCATAGCTTTCGGCGCCCTTGGGGACACTCACCTTCGGTGAGTGTCCCCACCAGTCACATCCGGAACTTTTCCCCTAAGTAGATCTCCCGCGCCTTAGGGCTGCTGATAAGGTCTTCCGCCGTCCCCCATATCAGGATCTTGCCGTCGGACATGATGTATGACCTGTCCGTTATCGCAAGCGTCTCCCTGACGTTATGGTCCGTAAGCAGCACCCCTATGCCCCTCTTTTTCAGTTCGGTTATTATCTGCTGGCACTCGAATACCGCTATGGGGTCTATCCCGCTGAAGGGCTCGTCCAAAAGCACAAACTGAGGATTTGTGACGAGGGCGCGCGTTATCTCAAGTCTCCGCCTTTCGCCGCCCGATAAAGTCAGCGCCTTGCTCTTTCTCAGATGCGTTATATTGAGCTCGCTCAGCAGCACCTCAAGCCGCTTCTGCCTCTCTCTCATGGGGATGCGCAAAGTCTCGAGTATAGCCATTATATTGTCTTCCACGCTGAGCTTTCTGAAGATCGACGGTTCCTGCGTCAGGTAACCGATGCCCCTTCTGCAGTGTTCGTGCATGGACATGTTTATGACGTTCTGCCGGTCAAAATAGATCTCTCCCCTGTCCGCCTTGACCAACCCGGTGACCATATTGAAAGTGGTGGTCTTGCCGGCTCCGTTCGGGCCCAAAAGCCCCACTATCTCACCGCGCTGGATGGCCAGATTGACGCCGTCGACGACCCTTCTGCCCCCGTAGGATTTGACCAGATTCTTAATTTCCAGCAAGTGCATTTTTCACATCCTCTTCCGAATAGATTATGATCTCGGGGTTTCCGGTCAGGATGACTTCCCCGCTTGCCAGCGTATAGATTATTTTTTGACCTTTCGCAAAATTATCGCCGTGCCTCAGCTCCACGTTCCTTTCGGCCACTACGCTCTCTATCTGCCTCGACTCCTTGTTAAAGAATATATCGAGCCTGTCCGCGAGGAGCTCGCCTCTTGGCTCCGTCACTTTTACGCGTTCATAAAAAGATGCCTTGTTCCCTTCGTAGTCGATAGTCAGAGGGCCTTCGCAGATTATGGTCACATCGTCCTGCTTCACGACGATGTCCCTTGCCAGATGCACTTCCTTGTCCCTCGTGCTGGCTTCAGCCCCGTAGCCGGACGCAAACAGGTTGTCCTTTTCGACCTCCACGTAACTCTCCGTGGTTATCAGATCGGTCTCGGATTCCCACTGGAACCAGTCGGCCGTGAGATTGACGCCGTCGGATGTGGTGATCACCACATCATTTTCGAGCTTGACCGTGTTTTTCTTTTTATCGTATTTCCCTCTTTCCGCTTTCAGGTTCACTGTCCTGTCATCGTTGTAGGAATTCGCCCGCAGGTCGTTCAATATGACTATATCCGATATAATATCGGCCGACTGCCCCCTGATGTCCCACTTTCTTTTTCCGTCCTTAGTGTAGCCCGTCATGTCAAAGGAGAGTATCTTCTGCTCGTCGCTCAGTCCGCCCGATATGTTTATCTCCTGCTTCGTGTCTTCGGTGCCCGGAATAGGCGGTATACCGGAGGCATCGAACTCTTCATAGGCGTCCCCGGATCCGGACAATCTATCGTAGGATCGTTTTGCGTAAAGCTGCGCGAAGACGACGGTCAGGACCACGAGCGCCAGGAAAATAAATACGCTAGCATGATAGGATTTATTCATTTTTAGGCCTCGTCTTCCACCGCTTATGCACCCATACCCAGTCGGAAGGATGTTCCCGTATAAACCTCTCGGCGACGCGGGTCCACCTCTGCGTATAGTCCAGGATATCCCCTTCTCTGTCGCCGGTCTCCCTTACGTAGATGGGCTCCTCTATGAAGAGGCGGAATTTCCCGTCTTTTCTGAGCATAAAAGTCGGTACTATAGGAGCGCCCGAAAGCATAGCCATGACCACCGGTCCGACGGGCGTATAAGCCGGCCTTCCGAAAAAATCCACAAACACGCCCTCCACGCTTTCGACATCCTGGTCCGGAACTACGCCCAGGACGCTCTTCCCTTTAAGGATCCGCAAGGACCTCCTGAGGATGTCCTTTTCGTCCCTGTAAAGCGTTTTAACGCCCTTCGCCTCCCTGATCGACACGAGAAATCTGTCGTAGGGAGGATAATATATCTTTCGCGCGATGACCGTAACGTCCAACCCGAAAGCCACTCCGCCCACGGTGGACATCTCCCAATTCCCGAAATGAAAACCTAATACTATTATGCCTTTTCCCGCGGATAAAAGATCGATAAGCGGCCGGTAGTCCTCTTCCACAAACAAGGTCTTTACGTTATCGGCGCTGAATTTGCGCAGGCTTATGCACTCTACGGCGGTCTTGCCGATATTCCGGAATACGTTTTTCGCTATATCCTTTATCTCTCCGTCGGTCTTTTCACCCGAAAATACCGACCGCAGGTTTTGAAGAGCCGTATCCCTGTATTTCGGCAGCACCGCATAAGCTATCGCGCCTATAGCCCCGCCTAACGCGACCGCGACTCTAAAAGGTAATAATATTATTATCAATGAACCTAATTTCAGTAATAAATAAAGGATGTACCGGTAAGGCTTACGCTTCATAGGGGATTATGCTATCATAATTTTGGGGGGATTGCAAGCAGATTACTTATATCTTTCCATTAAGAGATCCCACTTGCCCTGGGCCTTGAGGACCATGTCTATGACTTCCCGGACCGCTCCTTTGCCGCCCGGCCGTTTAGTGACATAATGCACGGCGTTCCTCACCTCCGGGACGGCGTTGGGGACGCCGACGGCCAAGCCCACCCGCCTGAGCACGGGCAAATCGACGACGTCATCCCCCATGAAACAGACTTCTTCGGAGGAGACTCCGAAATCTCTCAATATCGTATCAAACACCTCGCCCTTCCTGAGCGCGTTCTGATATATCCCGTCGATATGCATATCCTTCGCGCGGTCGGAGACTATCCT
>CAZYBX010000091.1:0-6167 GCA_964645565.1 uncultured Planctomycetia bacterium
TACGATAAACGATCAACTATATACGATTAACGGAAAACACAGGAGAAACCAATGCCGAAGCTAAAGACCAGAAAGGCCGTGGCTAAGCGGTTTAAGCTTACGAAGACGGGCAAGATCAAAAGGATGCAGGCCGGCCGCAGCCACATATTGACTAAAAAGGCGAGGGCCAGAAAGAGACATCTCAGGAAGAGCACGCTGGTCTCGTCGTCATTTTTAAAAAGGGTAAAGAGACAGCTGCCGTACGGATAGCTGATCAAGGAGAGAGACAATGGCAAGAGTCAGACACGCCGCCGCATCCAGAAGACGGCGGAAAAAAGTATTGAAGATGGCAAAGGGCCAATACGGCGCGCGCAGCAGACTGTTCAGGACGGCAAAGGAGTCTGTCGCCAGGGCGCTGGTCTATAGCTATAGGGATAGAAAAGCCAAAAAAAGGGACTTCAGGGGCCTTTGGATAATAAGAATAAACGCCGCGTGCAAGGCCCGCGATATCTCTTACAGCAGGTTCATGAACGGCCTGAAAAAGATGAAGGCCGTGATAAACAGGAAGATATTGGCCGATATAGCCGTTAATGACAAAGCCGGATTCGATAAGCTTGTGGAAGCGTCCAAGAAGGCCCTCGGTAGTTCATAACCGGAGGATACAATGCGACTGAAGCCGCCTCAGGTGTTGGCGCTGAGTTTCTTTTTTGCGATCGTAGCGGGTACTTTACTTCTGAGTTTGCCTATAGCCCAGAACACTGAGGGCGGAATAAGCCTGGTGGACAGGGTATTTACGGCGACCAGCGCTACCTGCGTGACCGGCCTTATAGTCCGCGACACCCCGAAGGACTGGACCGCGTTCGGCCGGACGATCATCTTTATCCTGTTTCAGGCGGGCGGCCTGGGGATAATGACGTTTTCCACGTTCTTCGCGGTGATACTCGGCAGAAGACTCACGCTCAGGGAATACGATGTGCTGCAGGACTCACTCGGCCACAACAGGGAGTATCAGGCCAAGAGGCTTGTAAAATACATAATCGCCCTTACATTTGCCGTGGAGCTGGCCGGGGCGGCGCTCTTATTTTTGCGGTGGAGCCGCATTGAGGACTGGTCGATTGGAGAAAGGCTCGCGCAGTCGGTCTTTCATTCGGTCTCGGCGTTCTGTAACGCGGGCTTCGCGCTGTTTTCCGGCAGCTTTATGGGTTATGAGGGAGACCTGTATATAAACCTGATAATGGCCGTCCTTATATTCCTGGGCGGAATAGGTTTTGTCGTGATATTGGACACCGTAAAAGGTGTCTTTATTCCGGGCCCGTACAGAAAATCCAGACTCAGTCTTCAATCTAAAATAGTCCTTATAACGTCGTTTATTCTGATTGCGGCCGGGGCGGGTCTTATATACCTCCTCGAGAGCGATAATACGATGACGGGCATGTCCGTCAAAGAGAAATTACTCGGTTCGGTCTTTCAATCTGTCACCGCGAGGACGGCCGGGTTCAATACGCTCGCCGTGGGAAGGTTCGCGCCGGGCACGCTGGTCCTTCTGGTGTTCCTTATGTTCGTGGGCGCGTCCCCGGGCTCGACGGGCGGAGGCATCAAGACATGCACGTTTGCCATAGTGGTCGCTGCGGCCTGGGCGATGAGTAAGAACAGGGACAAAGTGTTCATGTTCGGCCGGACGCTGCCGCGAACGGTCGTGCGCCGCGCGATCCTTATATTCGTCCTGGCCATAGGCTGGCTGCTGGCGGCGACGTTCCTTTTTTCCATATCCGAGAGGAATGCCCTCGGCGCGGGCGATCTTGTGATCAGATCTTTGTTTGAAGTCACCTCGGCCTTCGGGACTGTGGGGCTGTCGACGGGTATCACGCCGTGTCTTTCGGTTTTCGGCAAGGTCTTGATAATAATAACGATGTTCGTCGGAAGGATAGGTCCCCTGACAATGGCTCTCGCGATCGCGCTGGAGGAGGGAAAGGTCGGATACTCCTATCCTGAAGAAAAGGTGATGGTGGGTTAGTTTATAGCCCATAAGGGGGAACCAATGAGACTGTTTGCGGTCATCGGATTGGGCAGGTTCGGTTCGAGTGTCGCGAAGACCTTGAGCGAAAAAGGCAAGGAAGTCATCGGTGTGGATTCAAACGAGCAGATCGTGCAGGAGATGTCAGGGTCAATAAGCCAGGCAGTCTGTGTGGACGCCAAGGACGACAAGGCGCTCAAGGCGCTAGGCATACAGAATGTGGATGTAGCCATAGTGGCTATCGGGGGTCTGGAGCCGAGCATACTTATCACGATGAACCTGAAGGAAATGGGGATAAAAGAGATAGTCGCGAAGGCGGTCACGGAGGACCAGAAGACAGTGCTGCAGAAAGTCGGGGCCACGCGCATCGTGATGCCGGAGCGCGATATGGGGCAGAGGGTCGGGAGCTCTCTCGTGACGCCTCAGGTGCTGGACCATATAGACCTCTCCGAGGATTCGAGCATAGTGGAATTACTGCCGCCCCCTGATTTTGTCGGGAAGACCTTGAGAGAGCTTGATATAAGGGTAAAGCACGGCATAAACGTCATCGCGATCAAAAGGAAATCGCATCTGCCTCTTGCCAAAGGCGAGCCGAAGGAAAAAATAGACGTCGCCCCGAAAGCCGACGAGGTGATCAAGGCGAGCGACGTCCTTGTCGTCATAGGGCCTAACGAAAGCATAGAGAAGCTGAAGAGCAAGCATTAGCTGGTGGGGACACTCACCGAAGGTGAATGTCCCCAAGGGCGGCATATTGAAGGGTATATGAAGGAAAGATTAGAGCGGTTAGAGCGGGAGATAAGAGAAGCGTTAAGCGTCGCCGGGACGGCCGAAGAGCTGGAAGAGGTGCGCGTAAAATACATCGGTAGAAAGGGCGTGCTGACCGAGATCATCAAGTCCATAAAGGATGTCCCCGCGGACGAAAGGCCCTACGTCGGCAAGATGATCAATGTCCTTAAGGCCGCCATCGAGGGTAGACTCAAAGAAAAAACGTCGCCGGAAGGCCGCGCCGCGGCTGAAAAGGCCGGCGGGATAGACTTTTCTCTCCCCGGGTCGAGATATGAGATAGGCTCGAGGCACCCCCTAACCCAGGTGATCGGCGAGATATGCGATATATTCCTGGGCCTCGGCTTCAGGATCGTCGAGGGCCCCGAGATCGAGACGGAATATTATAATTTTACGGCCCTCAATATCGCGGAGGACCACCCTTCGCGCGAGACATTCCATACCTTCTTCCTGGACGTGCCCTTGGAAAGACACAAAAGGACGGGGACCGACCATCGCGCCCTGCTTAGAAGCCAGACCTCGACCGTCCAGATAAGGGTGATGGAAAAAGAGAAGCCTCCGCTGCAGGTGATCGCGCCGGGCAAGGTGTTCAGGCCGGACGCAACGGACGCCTCGCACTCATTTATGTTTCATCAGGTGGAAGGCTTGCTGGTCGATAAGGATATAAAGTTTTCCGACTTAAAAGGGACGCTGGACCTCTTTTGCAAGGAGATGTTCGGCCGGGGCACAAAGACGCGGTTCAGGCCCCACTTTTTCCCGTTTACGGAGCCGAGCGCGGAGGTGGACGTCTCCTGCATAATCTGTAAAGGAAAAGGATGCAGGGTCTGCGGCAAAAAGGGGTGGCTTGAGATACTCGGCGCTGGCATGGTGAACCCGAAGGTATTTGAGGCGGTCGGGTATTCTCCGGAAAAATGGACCGGGTTTGCCTTCGGCATGGGCGTGGAGCGGATAGCGATGCTAAAATGGGGCATAAACGACATAAGGATATTTTACGAGAACGACCTCCGCTTTTTGAAGCAGTTTTAGCGGAAAAAAAGGGGACAGGCTACTTTTTCAATAAAGGGACAGACACCATTTATTGAAAAAGTAGGAATGTGGCAATAAATGGTGTCTGTCCCTGACAAGACCTGAAAAAGTAGCCTGTCCCCTTTTTTAATGAATCGATTATATGAAGATCAATTATAGCTGGTTAAAAGAATATATCGACATAAAGAGACCGCTGGATGAGGCGGTAAGGCTCCTCACCATGAGCGGTAGCGAAGTGAAGGCTATTGATAAGGCCGGTCCGGATACCATATTAGACATAGAGATCACGCCCAATAGAAGCGATTGCCTCAGTTATATAGGGATCGCGCGGGAGCTCGCGGCTATTTCAGGAAAAAAGATCAAAATGCCGCCGCTCAAGGTAAAGAAGCGGAAGCCGGGCAAGGCCTCATTTACGGTCGAGATAAAAGATAAGGATCTCTGCCCGCGCTATACCGCAAGGCTTATACGCGGCGTGAAAGTGGGCGAGTCCCCGTCCTGGCTTAAAGACAAAATAATCTCGATGGGTTTGAGGCCGGTCAATAATGTCGTCGATATCACAAACTACGTCCTTTTCGAGCTGGGGCAGCCGATGCACGCCTTTGACTTTGATAAGATAAAAGGCGGGGCCGTGATCATACGGCGAGCGCGCTCAGGCGAGAAGATGACCGCCATCGACAAGATCGAGAGGCCGCTGGCAAAAGATATGCTTGTCATCGCCGATGACGAGAGGCCCATCGCCATAGGCGGCGTCATGGGCGGGCTGGATACGGAAGTCGATGCTGAGACGAAAAATATACTGCTTGAAAGCGCCTATTTTGACCCCGTATCGGTAAGGAGGACCTCTTATAAACTGGCTCTTATGTCGGAATCGAGCTACAGATTCGAAAGAGGGGTAGATCCTGGCATGGTCCTTCCCGCTTCTGACAGGGCCGCTCTTTTGATCGCCGAGATATGCGGCGGCGGGGTATGCGAGCTCGTCGACAAGGGCGCCGGGCCCGGGAGGCGGAGGACGATATCCCTCAGGCCGGAACGGCTGAACAGGATATTGAATCTTAAGCTGAAAGATGGCGAAATAAAGAAGGTCCTCTCCGGACTTTCACTGGATTGCGCGGCCGCCGCAAAGGGCGTCATCAAGGCGTCCGTCCCGAGTTTTAGAGAAGATCTGAAAGATGAGATAGACCTTGTCGAGGAAGTCGCGAGGATATACGGTTACGAAAGGATCGCGCTCACGATCCCCAGAATAGTCTCGAACCCCGAAAGGAGATCGCTTTCCCGGAAGGCGATAGACAGGGCGGGCGAAGTGCTTGCCTCTATCGGCCTGCGCGAAGTCCTGACATACGGCCTGCTGGGCAGAGATATCCTGAATAAAGTATCGGCCGATTTTTCGGAGACGATCTCCGTCAAAAATCCTATAAGCGCCGAGCAGGAACTGATGAGGCCTTCCCTTGTCCCCGGCCTCCTGAACGTGTTGAATTATAACATCAACCGCGGCATCAAAGACGTGAGGATATTCGAGATAGGCGCGGTATACCGCAAAGGGCCCGACGGGAGGTATCGCGAAAAGACGGATCTGGCGCTCTGCATGACCGGGCTCTCATCGAGCGACTGGCAGAGAGAAAAAAAGAACGTCACCTTCTTCGATTTAAAAGGGGTGATCGAGGCCCTTTTTCATAGTCTGGGCCTCGACCCCGATAAGATCAGGTTCTCGCCGCCGGAGATATATTACGGCGGCGACGTCATAGGCAGCATGCCCGGGACGGGGTCTTCCGAAAACAACGCTTTTGACCTGAAAGAGGAAGTATTCCTGGCCGAGCTCGGATTCGACGCGCTCCTGCCGCATGTAGATCTTGCGAAGCGGTTCAGTGAGATACCGCGCTTCCCCTCGGTGAAGAGGGATATCTCTCTAGTCGCCTCCGCCGGCGTGACCTTCCGCGAGATAGATTCTATCGTGAAAGAAGTAGGCGGCGGCCTGGCGGAAAAGATCGAGCTTCTGGGCCAGTATACCGGCAGACAGATACCGGAAGGCTCCTGCGGGCTGGCTATCCGCATAGAATACAGGAGCAAGGACAGGACTCTTACCGCTGACGAAGTGGATAAAACGCATTCGGCCGTCAGAAAATCCCTTACCGGGAAATCAAGCATCACCCTCCGCTGATATGCCGCCCTTTTAGGGACGTGCCACTTTGGGACGTGCCACTTAGGGACACTCCGCTTTTACCTTTTATATAACAAGTTAACAGTTTCATATACGATGTTTTGTAAGGCCGGCTCACGGAGGAGCCGGCACTCACTCGCGCATTTCGCGCTCGATCGCTCGCTGTTTTTTCGCTGACCGAGGACGAAATGTCCGAGCGACCGAGCGAAG
>CAZYBX010000092.1:0-6151 GCA_964645565.1 uncultured Planctomycetia bacterium
AGGAAGAGCTGGAGATACAGACCTGGGGCCTTACAAAGACAAATGAAAGCATAAAGCTCCTGTATAAGGAGCTTGAAGAGAAGAATATAAGGCTCCAGGAGCTGGACCGCCTGAAGTCCGAATTTATTTCTATAGTCTCGCATGAGCTCCGGACGCCGCTTGCCATCATCAAAGAAGGCATAAGCCTTGTCTTGGATAGAATAACGGGCGATATCAACGGGAAGCAGGAAAGGGTGCTTGCGCAGGCAAGAGACAATGTGGATAGACTGGCCCGGATCATAAATAATCTTCTTGATATATCAAAGATAGAGGCGGGAAAAATAGAGCTTCAGAGGGATTTAGTGGATATAACGAGACTCATAAGGCAGGTCGTCTCGTCTTTTGAAGCGGCGGGGAAAGGAAAAGGCCTCGAGTTGAAGACGGCCTTCAGCGGAAATAGAATAGACGTCTATGTCGATGCCGATAAAATAATCCAGGTATTCACCAATCTGATCGGAAATGCGATGAAATTTACGGAGAAGGGTTATATAGAGGTTTCCGCTCAAGACAAAAAAAGCGAGATCGAATGCTGTGTAGCCGATACAGGCAGGGGGATCTCAAAAGAAGACCTGCCAAGGACATTTAATAAGTTCGAACAGTTCGGCCGGACCGACGGTCCCGGGGAAAGGGGGACGGGATTAGGGCTTTCTATCAGTAAAGGGATCATCGAGACGCATAAGGGCGCGATTTGGGTCGAGAGCGTACTCGGCAAGGGGACGAGATTTACATTTACCCTGCCTAAGTATAGCAGCGAGGAGCTATTTAAGGAATATATCGGAAACGGCATAAGAGAGGCGATGAAAAGAGAGTCAAAGATGTCTATTATCGTATTGTCTATAGCCGGGTTCAGCAGACTCAAGGGGGTGTTATCCGAAGAGAGATTGCAGGCGGTCTTAAAAGAGATGAGAGACGTGGCCAACGGCAGCTTGCGCCGGGCCGGAGACATCGTTGTCAAAGACACCGGAGAGATCATCATTCTTTTGGCCGGCTGCGCCAGGGAGGGCGTAGTAGGCACGGAAAAAAGATTGGAAAAGGCGCTAAACGAATATTTAGCCGGCCGCGGCTTGACCGAAAAGATCAGATTTCGGTTAGGCTGCGCAACGTATCCCGATGAAGGCAAAACCGACAAGGAGTTGATCAGAAGAGCTAAACAATCGTAACGCGCGACTCGCGGCGCTTCACACGCCGCGAAATACGGAGATAACAATGGGGAAAAAGATATTGCTTGTCGATGATGAGCCGCAGATAGTGGAGATGGCCAAGATGCGTCTTGAGGCCGGCGGCTACGGCGTCATTACCGCCTATGACGGCAAGGAGGGCTTAGAGAAGGCGCGGAAGGAAAAGCCGGATCTGATTATATTGGATTTGATGCTCCCCAAAATAGACGGATATAAGATCTGCCGCATGCTGAAGTTCGATGCAGAGTACGGAAAGATACCGATCATACTTTTCACGGCAAGGGTGCAGGCCGAGGACAGGAAGCTTGGAGAAGAGGTGGGGGCGGACGCGTATATAACAAAGCCTTTTGACGGGCAGGTTTTGCTTGCAAAGATTGAGGAGTTGCTTAAGGATCGATGAGGAAATCATCAGATCCATCGTCGAAGAGCCCGGCCTCATTAAAAAAGGGACGAGTAATGTTCGAAAAAAAAGGCTTTACGTTGATAGAACTTCTTATAGTAATCGCCTCGATATGTGTTTTGATCGGTATCGCGCTTCCGCATTTCAGAAGTATACGGACTGGGGGCCAGATCGCCCGGGCAAAAGGCGAATTACGGACGCTCCAGACAGCGCTAGAGAGCTATTACATTCATAATAGCAACGCTTATCCCGCCAGCCTCGCTGCCTTGACCAGCCAGACGCCATTGATAGTAGACACGCTCCCCGCCGACCCATTTGAGCCGGGCAATGATTACGGATACGATAGAGGCGGGACGGATAACCAATACTATGTCATATTCTCCGAGGGGCCGGGCGGCAACGGAAGCGCTTCCATAAACGACGCCGATAATACGGTCAGCGAGGCAAACGGCGGCAGCTGCATATATGTCTCAAACGCCGGCCGGGACACGGCTCCGTGATAGAACTCAAAAGATCCCTCCTCTTGCGATTATTTACATTGCAAGGGGTTTTTGTCTGGGGTATAATCGTTGACATGAAAATAATAAAGGGCACTTTAACATCCGGCGAACTTAGGCAGATGACGGCCATGTTCGGGAATATGGTAAAGGCAGTCGTCGATGTCGAAAGAGAGATTATAGCGCTCGACGGCGAACTTCATTCCGATCTGGAAGCGCTCCTCCTGGAGGACGGATCAAGGCAAAAAAACCTTTGGGGCATCAACATTTATCCCGAACTGAGCGGAAGCGCATTCATTGAATTCGATTCCATGATCAACATACGGCCCTCCCAGGGCAACGCCAGCCGCGGCGTGGACGACGGGGAAATAAGCAAAAGGATCGTCGAGATCGTCGCTAAGAGGATCAAATAATGGACTATCAGCATAAAGGTCTTGCCGCGGGCCGATGGAAAGAGCTGAGTTTGCTCGAACAAATGGCGAATATAGGAAGCGAAGTGCAGCGCGCCCTTAATTGGAAAAAAAAGAATAATACCGATTATTCGAAAAAGGCCCTGGAACGCGCTCTTGAATTGATCGATCTGACGCTCGACGCTGTCAGCGGCTTTAATCGCCTTAAGGAAGTAGCCCGCATGCGGGAAGCCATAGTAGATTATTTTTTCGATATAAATCGCTATAAGTCCACAGAGGAATCCTGGAAAGCATATTTCATGGGTTTTGCCTACGCAGCGCGTAGACGCTCCTAACCGCAGGCCCGCAAGCGGGGATTACCGAACGATCGAATCGATGATTTTAGCGACGGCCTGAGGCGTGAGCTTGCTGCCGTTTACGCGGGGTGAGCCGCCGATCGTGTTCGAGCCGCCCCATCTATCCTCGGGGTTCCCTTCCTCCCTGTTCAGCGCCTCAATTATTTTTTGCATATCGAAGGGGACGCACTGGGACATGCGGCCTATCGTATATACCCATCTGTCGCCTGAAGCCTTCCTGGCGGATACATAGGCATATATGCCGTCTCTGTAAAGGCCTGTGCGGGCGTTCGGACCGACCTCTTCGACCATAGCCCACCCTCTGCCGCCCCCGATCTTTTTGTATCGCGTATCAAGCGGGACTTTTTTACCTTTATTCTTTATATAGCCGCCGATTCTTTCGCCGACTTTATCCACTATATCCAGATATTCGCCCTCATCTTTCCTGTCAAGGCCGCCGTCAAGCCGGAACTGCCTGTAGGGCTCGAAGACCCAGCCTATCTTTTGGAGTTCGGCCAGGTCTATGGGATACGGATAAGCGCCTGCTGTGGCGTCGAGCAGGTCTTCTATGGAGACGAGTTTAGTGACGGCCGGATTAAGCGCATTTTCAATAAGCTTGTAATTTTTCAGCAGAAACCATGACAGCGAGACGTCCTCATCGCAGTCATTGACATAGACATTCGCCGCCGCTTCCTTTCCGTCATTAAAGCAGTTAAAAAGATCCTGCCTTATGGCTATCAAGACCTGAGCGCAGGTAGACCTTGTGGCCATACGCTCCACGTTTTCGTGGTGGTTGAAATTCGCCCAGGGGCCGGCGCCGTCAAAAAGCGGCCCGTCATTCACATAGCCGTCAAGGGCTATCGAGAATTTAGGCGTTTCTTTCCTGAATCTGTCCCAGGATAGAGGAATATCCTTAGGACGCATGATCAGCCCGATGCCCATAAAAAGTTCCTTATTTACTTTGGCGGTCGATAATACTATAATGATTGTTGCAGATAACGTATAATTTGTCAACTGTATAAGTGCGACTGATCTTCGGAGGGCTTGCAATGGGTTTTGCGCGATCGCGCAAGGTAATTTTTTTGCCGGTTTTATTGGTCCTGATCTTTTTCACTTCTCCGGCCGGAATACGCGCGAATGCGGCGTCAAATCCGCAGGAAGGCGCGGCAGTCAAGGGCCCGGCTGTCGCCGTCAACCCCATAAAAGGCAAAGAGCATATTATAAAGACGGAAGACAAATGGGAGATTTCGCTTAACAGGTATGTATTGAAGGGTAAGGACCCGAAGGAATGCAAAGCCGCCGTTATCCTCTGCCACGGATTTAATTTCAGCAACCTTTTTTGGGACCTCGATAAGCGGGTCTCTCTTGCCCGCTATCTTGCCCGGAACGGATACGATGTCTGGGCGCCCTCGCTTAGAGGTTCAGGATACAGCTCCAAGCCCGTACTCAACGATATCAGGAGCGTAATAACGCTCGATATAAAGGATATCCCCCGCCGGATAGCGCAGGCGCCCTCCAATCTGACAAAACTAAACTGGACTATAGACGACCATATTTATAAGGATGCGCCGGCTATAATAAATTATGTCAAGAAAAAGACAGGGTTTGATAAGGTATACTGGATAGGCCATAGCATGGGCGGCATCATCATGTTCGGATATCTTGAGACCCATGGACAGGATGATATCGCGGGCTTTATCCCCATAGGCTCGATGATGATCATCCCAAAGCCTTTGACCCCGCATCTGAAAAGAATAGCCGAGCAAGAGCCTTTGCTGAAAGCGTCTCTTATTATAAACACAAGGACTGCGGCGCAGCTGCGTTCGTATACGCTGGGCGCTGTGAAATATCCTATCGAAGAACTGCTTCTAAAAAGAGAAAATATGGACGAGGGCATAATCTACCGCTTGTTCAGGGACTGTATAAGCGATACCTCCGCCGGAGTCGTAAGCCAATTCGCGGATTCGATACGGGAAGGAAACATTTTATCCGCGGATAAAAAATATAATTACACCGCGCGCATGGATGAGATACATGTACCCGTCCTGATCCTCGGCGGCGGAGACGACGCGTTCGTCAGCCGGGAGGGGCTGCTGGAATGTTATGAAGCATTATCTTCAAGGGATAAAAGCATCGTTATATGTTCAAAGGATACGGGCTATTCGGCCGATTACGGCCACTGCGACCTTTTGCTGGGGAAAAAATCTGCGGAAGAGGTGTATCCCGCTATCCTCGACTGGTTGGACGAAAGGGCCGAAGAGAAAGGCCTGATGGACTGGATCCGCGAGTTGTTTATGTAAGCACAGTAACTTTGTGCCGGCCGACAGGAGGAGTCTAAAATGGCTAAATCCATAAGAAGATTATCGAAACAGGCGGGGCTCGCTCCCGGGACGCTTGTGCATATCGGCGATAGGAAGGCCGAGCGCATAAAGATAACCGTTATCGACTATAGCGAGACTGAGTTCAGGGAGAAAGAGGTAAAAAACGCCGAAGAGTGCTTCCCTTTTAAAGAGACTCCTACCACGACGTGGATAAACATAGACGGCCTTCACGACACATCTCTTATCGAAAAGATCGGGAACCGCTACGGCCTGCATCCCCTGATCCTTGAGGATATAGTCAATACGTCCCAGCGGCCGAAATACGAGGACTTTCAAAGTTATCTATATCTCGTCGTCAAAATGCTCTATTATGATGAAGGGAAAAAGGAGATAATCGCGGAGCAGGTAAGCCTGATACTCGGCCCGAACTATGTGATCTCTTTTCAGGAGATGGAGGGCGATATATTCAACCCGATCAGGGACCGGATCAGAAACTCAAAAGGCAGGATCAGGTCGCAGGGCGCGGACTACCTTGCATATTCGCTTCTTGACGCCATAGTGGATAATTATTTCATCATCCTCGAGCAGGTGGGGGAAAGAATAGAAGGCATAGAGGAAGAAGTGATTGAAAATCCTACGTCGCACGTATTAAGCGCAATCAACAATTTAAAGAGCGATGTGATATTTCTCCGCAAGGCGGTCTGGCCGCTAAGGGACGTCATCAGCGGCCTCGAAAGGCTGGAATCGCCCCTTATCAAAAAGTCCACGCGTGTTTTTTTAAGAGACGTATATGACCATGCCGTTCAAGTGATCGACTCGGTAGAGACTTTCAGGGATACGATCTCGGGGAAGCTCGATATCTATTTTTCCAGCATCAGCAATAAGATGAACGAGGTGATGAAGGTCCTCACCATAATAGCCACCATATTCATCCCTGTTACTTTTGTCGCGGGGGTATACGGCATGAATTT
>CAZYBX010000093.1:0-6126 GCA_964645565.1 uncultured Planctomycetia bacterium
TCGCGAAGCGAAAGTACGAGCCGACACGGCAGTGTCGAGCGAGTTCACCGTCCCCGATTTTTTGTGAAGCGAGAGGCGTTAAGAATTTTGTCGGAGCGAGGGGAATATCAATATTACCATAGAATATAAGAGTGGAGTGTCCCTAAGTGGCACGTCCCTAAAAGGGCGGCATATTGGGGTTGACCTTATAGTACACATATGTTATCTTATACGTCTGTGAGAGAATGGGGATGAATATAGCGGTTTTTGCATCGGGAGACGGGTCGAATTTGCAGGCCATCATAGACGCGGCCGGCTCCGGCTACATCAATGCCGCCATCAGCCTTGTCGTGAGCGATAAAGGGGGAGCCTACGCCCTCGAGAGGGCGAAGAAGGCGGGCATAGAGACGCTTTTCATGGATCCCGATATATTTAAATCAAAAGAGGATTATGACAAGGCGATAGCCGGGTATTTAAAAGACAAAAATATAGACCTTGTGTGCCTTGCCGGATATATGCGCGTTTTGAGCCCGTATTTTGTGAGGGAGTATAAAGACAGGATCCTTAATATCCATCCTGCGCTGCTCCCGTCTTTTAAGGGCGTAAACGGCGTTAAAGCCGCCCTAGATTACGGCGTAAAAGTGACCGGACCCACGGTCCACTTTGTCACGGAAAAGATAGATTCCGGTCCCATAATAGCGCAGTCCTTGGTGGAGATAAGAGACGATGACACGGAGGATTCGCTGCGGGAACGGGTGCACGCGGAGGAACACAAAATATATCCCAAGGCGATAAAGGATTTCGTCGAGGGCACTCTCGAGATCAAAGGGAGAAGAGTGTTTCATAGGAGCAAAGATGAAGACAAAAATTGAAAGCGTAAAGGCGAGGGAAATACTGGATTCGCGCGGAAATCCGACGGTAGAAGTGGATGTCTATCTGACAGGCGGTATTATGGGACGGGCGGCCGTCCCAAGCGGCGCGTCCACAGGCGAGCATGAAGCGGTAGAATTGAGAGACGGCGATAAAAAAAGGTATCTGGGCAAGGGCGTCCTGAACGCCGTGAAAAACGTGAACAAGGAGATCGCCCCCGCCGTAAAGGAAGCGGACCCCTATGACCAGGCCAAACTGGACAGGTCTCTTATCGGCCTGGACGGGACGGATAACAAGGCGAGATTGGGGGCAAATGCCATATTGGGCGTATCTATGGCAGCCGCGAAAGCCGTGGCAAACCTCAATCACATCCCTTTGTATAAATACCTGGCGGGCGTCGCGAAGATACACAAAGAAGCGAACATCCTTCCGATACCGCTTATGAATATCCTGAACGGGGGCACGCACGCGGACAATAACGTCGACCTGCAGGAGTTCATGATAATGCCTATAAACGCTGTCAGCTTCAAAGAGGCTCTCAGGATGGGCGCGGAAGTCTTCCACAATCTCAAGAAGATACTGAAGGGGAAGGGTTATTCCACGTCTGTCGGCGACGAAGGGGGCTTTGCCCCGAACCTGAAGTCGAACGAAGAAGCGATCGAAGTGATCCTTGAGGCCGTCGAGAAGGCCGGGTATAAGACAGGGGAAGACGTATCGATAGCGCTCGACCCGGCGGCGAGCGCTTTCTATGAAAACGGAAAATACATGCTCGCCGCGGACAGCGTCCCCGAAAAAAGCACCGATGGTATGATAGCTTTTTACGGCGATTGGCTCGACAAGTATCCTATAGTCTCCATAGAAGACGGCCTGGACGAGAACGACTGGCCCGGATGGAAGAAGTTGACCGATAAGCTCGGCGGCAGGATCCAGCTTGTGGGCGACGACCTGTTCGTCACGAATACGAAGCTTTTGAAGAAGGGCATAGATTCGGAAGTCGCGAATTCTATTTTGATAAAGGTGAACCAGATAGGCACGCTCACTGAGACATTTGAAGCCATCAGGATGGCTAAGGACGCCGGCTATACGGCCGTGATCAGCCATCGTTCCGGCGAGACGGAAGACACGACGATATCGCATCTTGCCGTGGCGACCGGCACCGGCCAGATAAAGACGGGCTCCGCGTCGAGAACGGACAGGATAGCGAAGTATAACGAGCTCTTGAGGATCGAAGAGGACCTGGGTAAGCAGGCGGTGTACGGCAAAGAGATATGGCAAAAAAGAAACTGATGACATTTGTCGCTGTATTGCTGGTCCTGGCTCTTGTATTCTTCCCGAGCTTTTCCAGGTATCAGAAGCTCTTGGCCCAGCAGAGAGACCTTAAAAAGAGGATAAGAGAGCTCGAAGCGGAAAACAGGAAGCTTGAGGAAGAGAGATACAAGCTGGAACACGATATCGAATATGTGGAAAAAAGGGCCAGGGAGAAGCTGGGGATCGTAAAGGAGGACGAGATCCCCTACCGGATCATAGAGGAACAGGCACAGTAAGTCATGTGCTCATTTAAAAAGGAGGATAGGGTGGGTAAAAAGAGAATTTTAGTCATAGTGCTGGCGGCGGCAATAGTCATGTCGCTTACCGTGGGCGCGGCGCTGGCGGAAGAACAGGACGGCAATCGCTTTATGAACGCGGTAAAAAGGTTTTTCGGCGCGACCGGCAAGACCGTCGAGAAAGAGGTAAACGCGGTCGGCATGGGCGTTAAAGGGACGACGGATGTGGTGACCGAAGAGGTCAAGGATGTCGGCGCGCTCGCCACGGGCGACGGTTCCAAGGCAAAGGATATAGTGGTAAAGCCTATCATGGGCACCACTGAAGTGGTGGGCGAGACGGCTCACGATGTCATCAATGCGCCGATCGAGGCCGGCCAGGAAGTCTACGGCGGGCAGGAAACAAAATAACGCTTGCAATAGAGATTCAGTGTGGTATAATAAAACACGCTCTAAGTCTGACCGCGGGGTGGAGCAGCCTGGTAGCTCGTTGGGCTCAATATGGACACCAAGCTCAAAGCAGACATTGCGGAATCTGCCGCTATAACCGCGCTTTTGATTTCGCAATATTGCTCATTGATCGTCTGAACGCTTTTTATATTATGCCGGCATCCGTTTTTTTGTCATATAAAAGCGGAGTCAGTTTGGTTGAAGCTGAAAAAAGGCAGCGCAAACCAAAATCGGCTGAGTATAGAGAGCGATGGGATTTATTGTCCGAGTGGGCTGTTCAGTCGGAAACGATTGAACGAAACCTGTCAAATTCGGTGAAGCCTGAAAAGGTAATACCGAGCCAAGCCTTGCGTCATATTGACGCGAGGAAGGTGTAGAGACTAGACGGCAGGCATCCTGGCTACCTTTAAGTTAGAGGTCAGGATGAAGGTATAGTCCAGACTACAAATCCGCATGATATTGCGGAGCGGCGAAAGTCGTAGTAGTAAGCATAACCCAAAGGTCGGCCGTTCGAATCGGCCCCCCGCTACCATATTAGATAGAAAAAAAGGGGACAGGCTACTTTTTTGTAGCTTTTTCATATGCAAAAAAGTAGCCTGTCCCCTTTTTTCCCGTTGACACGTCCGGGAGAATATGATATAAGAGAATATGTCTTTTATGGCGGAGGGCTTTAATATAATAATTTTGATATAATTATACCAATGAGAGGTGACAAAAATGATATCCCGTTACACACGACCGGATATGGCCGAGGTCTGGAGCGAAGAGAACAAGTTCAGAAAGATGGCCGAAGTGGAGATCCTTGCCTGCGAGGCCATGGCAAAGTACGGCCTCATACCCAAGAAGGCATATTCCAGGATAAAGCGCAAAGCGAAGTTCGACGTCGAAAGGATAAAGGAGATAGAAAAGGAAACTAACCATGACGTCGTGGCCTTTCTCGTCAACCTCTCCGAAAATGTCGGCGAAGACGCCAAATATATACACTTAGGGCTGACCTCAAGCGATATCCTTGATACGGCGCTTTCTGTCGTGATGTGCGAGGCGGCCGAGATCATAATCGAGGATCTGCGTAGGCTCGCCGATGCTCTGAAGCGCAAGGCGTTAAAATATAAGAACACGCCGATGATTGGGCGCTCGCACGGCGTTCACGCCGAGCCGACCACCTTCGGCCTGAAGATGGCCCTCTTTTACGCCGAAACTGAAAGAAATATCCGGAGGATGAAGCAGGCGCTGGAGATAATAAGGGTGGGAAAGATATCCGGAGCCGTCGGGACTTATGCGAACGTCGATCCGAGGATAGAAGAATACGTATGTAAGATGGGAAACCTGAAGCCGGCCGGCATCTCTACCCAGGTATTACAGCGCGACAGGCACGCGGAATACCTTTCGGCTGTCGCCGTCATAGGGTCTTCGCTGGAAAAGTTTGCACTCGAGATAAGGGGGCTTCAGAGGACGGAAATCGGCGAGGTAGAGGAATTCTTCTCTTCCACGCAGAAAGGTTCTTCGGCCATGCCGCATAAAAAGAACCCTATAATGTGCGAAAGGATCACCGGGCTTGCGAGGGTCTTGAGGGCAAACGCCATGGCCGCCATGGAGAACAACGCCCTCTGGCACGAAAGGGACATATCCCATTCTTCGGTCGAGAGGATAATAATACCGGATTCCACCATCCTCGTCGATTATATGTTGAGTAAGATGACCGAGATAATAAGCAAGCTTGTAGTGCACCCCGACAGGATGATGCAGAATATCGGCATCTCCAGAGGGGTCATATTCTCGCAGCGCGTATTACTCGAGCTTATTAAAAAAGGCCTCACCCGTCTCGAGGCGTACAACGTGACCCAGAGAAGCGCCATGAGCGCCCGCGACAGCGAAGAAGATTTCAAGGATGTCCTTATGCGCAACGGCAGGGTGAGAGAGTATCTCACCGCCAAAGAGATCGAAGACTGCTTCGATCTCGAGTATCACCTGAAACACGTGGACAGGATCTTTAAAAAAGTGGGGATCTAGCGTTAGGTTTGCTGGCGGGGACACTCACCGAAGGTGGGTGTCCCCGACGGCGCCCCTAAAAGGGCGCCAAAGAGGAGAGGGCTATGAAAAAGGGAAAACAGATATACGAAGGGAAGGCGAAGAAGATATACGAGACCGACGATAAAGGCCTCTATATCCAGGAGTTCAAAGACGACGCCACCGCTTTCGACGCCACGAAAAGGGGCACTATAAAGGGCAAGGGCGCCGTCAACAACAAGATCTCGGCGATATTGTTCAAGATACTGGAGGCAAAGGGCGTAAAGACGCATTTCGTAAAGCTCTTGAGCGATAGGGAGATGCTGGTCAAGCGCCTCGAGATCGTGCCCGTCGAGGTCACGATAAGGAACATAGTGGCCGGAGGCATGGCGAAGATGCTGGGCCTGGAGGAAGGCATAAAGCTGAAGGAGCCCGTGCTCGAGTATCATTATAAAAACGACGCGCTGCACGACCCGCTCTTTAACGATTATCACATAAGGGCGCTGGGCATCGCGACGGACGGCGAGCTGGAGACTATAAGGGAGTTTTCGTTCAAGGTCAATGACGTCATGAAGGAGTTCTTTTCCGAAAAAGGGCTCGACCTCGTGGATTTCAAGCTCGAATTCGGGAGGCACGGCGGCGAGATACTGCTGGGCGACGAGATATCGCCTGATACCTGCCGGCTTTGGGACAAAAACACGCAGAGAAAGATGGATAAGGACAGGTTCAGGAGAGACCTCGGCCAGATAGAGGAGACGTATCAGGAAGTCTTGAAGAGGGTGGAAGGATAGGGGAAAATGACAAAGCCGGTCACCTATAAAAAAGCGGGCGTCGATATAGACAAGGCGAATTATTTCGTGAAGAAGATAACGCCTCTTATAGAAGAGACCTATACCAAGGGTACGCTGGGGACCATAGGCAATTTCGGAGGGTTTTTCAGGCCGGATTTCTCGAAGATGAAAGACCCGGTGCTCGTATCCTCCGCCGACGGCGTGGGCACGAAATTATTTATCGCCAATATCGCGAAGAGATTCGACACCATCGGAATAGACCTCGTGGCGATGTGCGTGAACGATGTCATATGCTGCGGGGCGAGGCCGCTGTTTTTCCTGGATTATTTCGCGACCGGGAAGATCAGACAGAAAGCGGCGGTCGACATAGTGAAGGGCATAACGGAAGGCTGTAAGCAGGCGGATTGCGCGCTTATCGGAGGCGAGACCGCGGAGATGCCGGGCCTTTACAGGGATGAAGATTTCGATCTCGCGGGCTTTTGCGTGGG
>CAZYBX010000094.1:0-6085 GCA_964645565.1 uncultured Planctomycetia bacterium
ATAGAGGATGAAATATATAAGCGACGCCAGGATTATGTTTGACAGAGGCCCCACTATCGAAATAATGAATTCCTGCTTCGGGCTTTCCGGCATCTTAGTCATGGATGCCACGCCGCCTATGGGCAAAAGCGTGATGTCCCTCACGTCTATACCGAACCTCTTCGCTACCAGGCTGTGCGTGAACTCGTGTATGGTCACGCAGATAAAGACTATAAGGACCAGCACCATGGATTTTACGCCGCCCAGCATAAGGAAGATAAGCGGAAGCAGCAGAAAAGTGATGTGGATATTGACCGATATCCCGAACAATTCCAATAATTTGATCGAACCCTTCATCGCGGTCTCGCTTAAAGCTCTTCGGTTATTTTTCCGAGAAGCCCTCTCTCCTTTTCCGCAGTCGGCCCTATGACGGCGAGATTAAGGTTCCTCTTCGTGAAGACCCTCGAGGCGGCTTGTAATATATCATCCGCCGTGACCTTTTTCACCATAGACAGGACTTCATTTACGTCAATAGGCCCGTCGCCGGTCACGATCTTTTTGCCCAGCCACAACATATGGGATGTGGTATCTTCAAGGAGGAACATCAGGCTCCCCTGGTAGAATTCCCTCGCGCGGTCAAATTCTTTTTTGGTTATAGTGCTATTTTTTATCTTGTAAAGTTCCTTCAATATCAGCCGGATAGCCGTAGAGACCTTCTTATTATCCACCCCCGCCTCTATAAACGCCGCGCCTCCGTCGGCGTAATAATGCACGTGGGAGCCTATCGCGTAGGCGAGCCCCCTCTTTTCGCGGAGTTCATGGAAAAGCCTCGAAGACATATTTGCGCCTAAAGCGACATTCAGGAGGTCCATTGCATACCTATCCGGATCGCTGCGGGAGAGGCCGTGAAACCCGATAGCTATATGCGTCTGCTCGGTATCCTTATTCAGTAATCTGGTCTTAGGCGCCCGCTGCCCGACCTCCAGCTTTTTATATCCGTAGGCCCTGCCCCTTTTCCTTTTTGAAAAGATACCGCGACAAGAGTCGACCAGTACGTTCCAATCCACGTCGCCGCAGGCCACGACGGTGACGCTGGAAGGGGTGTATGTCCTGCTTTTATAGCCCAGAAGATCGCTTCTCTTCATAGAATTGACGGTCTGAAAAGTGCCCACAAGCGGGATGCCCATCGTCTGCTTCGGCCACATCAGCTCGCTTAAAAGCTCGTTTACATACTGGTCCGGCTGATCCTTATACATCTTGATCTCCTCCAGTATGACAGACCTCTCTTTACGTATATCTTCCGGGTCGAACCTGGCGTTCAAGACCATATCGCCCAGTACGTCGAGCCCCAGCGCCAGATGCTTACCGAGCACCTTGACAAGATAGCAGGTGACTTCCTCCGAAGTGAATCCGTTTAAAGACCCGCCGGTGTCCTCGATGGCGTTCTTTATCTGGACCGTGCTCCTTTTTTTTGTCCCCTTGAATAAAAGATGCTCTATAAAATGGCTTATGCCCCTGTTTTTCATGTTCTCATGCCGGCCGCCGGCGGCTATCCATATCCCCAAAGCCGCGGACTTCATGTGCGGCATGCGGCACGCTATGACCCTTAATCCGTTATCGAACGTCTTCGTATTATATTTACACATATTACCGCTTCTTATCCCGGGCGCCCAGGTAACTTTGAAGTATCAGCTGCGCCGCCAGTTTGTCGTCTACTTTCCTTCTCTTGCTCCTGCTGACATCGGCTTCGATCAGAATGCGGTTCGCCTCCAGCGTCGTAAGCCTTTCGTCCCAAAGCCGGACAGGCACATCCAGCTCGCCTTTTAACTCTTCGACGAATCCGTAAGCCTCCCGCGCCTTTTCCCCCGCCGTCCCGTCCATATTCAAAGGCAGACCCACCACTACCTCCGAGACCTTCATGTCGCGGACTATATCCTTTATATGCCTGAGGACGTCTCTATTGCTTTTTCTTAAAAGGACTTCGAGCGGTTGGGCGGTGATACCGAGGGCGTCGCTGACAGCCAGGCCTATCTTTTTCCTACCCAGATCCAAAGCGAGCGTTCTCATAGATATCTTCGCAGCTTTTGATTCTTTCTGATCTCAGCCACAAGCTGCCTGATGTCGCCGGCCTTGTTCCTGTCGCAGACAAGGACGGCATCGGAGGTCGCGACGACTATGATGTCTTCTATGCCTATCGTCCCCACAAGGCGGTTTTTATCAGAATATATGACGCTTCCCCTGGTGCCTATGCCTACGTGCTGTCCGAAGATATTGTTGCCGTCGCCATCGGCCGCGGTCAGACGCGCTATGGTGTCAAATGAGCCGACGTCGTTCCATCCGAAATCAGCCGGGATGACGCGTATGTCCCTGCTCTTTTCCATGACGGCGTAATCAAGCGACTTTCCCCGTATCCTTCCGTATAATCTCCTTAATCCTTTATTGAAGCGCGGTCCGTCTGTTGCCGGCGGCAGCGCCTCGAGGCCTCTGTATAATACCGGCATATATTTCCTTAAGACCGAAAGCATGGCGGAGGTTTTGAATATAAAGATCCCGCTGTTCCAGAAATATCTCCCGCTCGCTATAAGCCGCCGGGCTTTTAAAGGCCCGGGCTTCTCCACAAATCTGGTGATCTTATGAGAAAGGCTTGAGGCGGCGCTGTTCACCCTGCCTTTGATCCCTATATATCCGTAATCGCTGCTTGAGGAATGCGGCCTGATGCCGAGCAGAATAATAGACCCTGTCCGCACCGCCTCATCGACCGCCTTATTTATGACCCGCATGAAACCCTTGCCGTCGGCTATTAAGTGGTCGCTGGGCATTACGACAAGGACCGAGTCCCTGTCCTTCGCGTATGCGATCATGGCGGCCAGTCCTACGGCAGGGGCCGTATTTCTTCCGAACGGCTCTACGATGACAGTCTTGCCCTTTACGTCTTTAAGCTGTTCTACGGTGTTTCGCGCATTGTCCTTATTCGTTATTATCAGAACGTTTTTACCGGCGATCCTGACCGCCCTGCCGATCGTATCCTGTAAGATCTTCCTCTTTCCCATCAGCTTCAGGTTCTGTTTGGGAAACGCCGACCTTCTCTTAGGCCACAGGCGCTCGCCTCTTCCTCCGGCCAATATTGCCGCGTATATGTTCGTTTTTTGCATCGTTAGATCCCATGCACAGCTTTTGAAATGCCGGAAACAAATCTTCCTACCGCGCCGATCAGATCCTTTTTGCCCTCGTTATTCATAATTATATTTATCACCGCGCTCCCGACGATCACTCCGTCGGCGGCGCGCGCGATATTGCGCGCCTGCTTCGCGTTTGATACTCCGAATCCCACGCATACGGGCTTATCCGTGACGCGTTTTATTCTTTTTATGTCCCGCGAAATGTGGGCAGGCAGGTCATGCCTGGCGCCCGTGACGCCGGTAAGAGAGACATAATAAATAAAACCTCTGGAACGCGCCGCGATATTCCTGATGCGGGCCGCCGTGCTTGTGGGCGAGGCGAGGAAGACCACGCAGAAATCGCCGCCCTTCGCCGGCCTTACGAACTCCGACGATTCTTCGGGCGGCAGGTCCGGGATGATCACCCCGTCGACGCCGCTTTTAACGGCGTCACCGACGAACCTTTCCACGCCGTAGCGGTATATGGGATTGAGATAGCTCATCAGCGCGATCGGGATCCGGCTCTTCGCCCGGATCCTCTTTACGCTTTTCAATATCTTCTTCAGGGTAGTGCCGGCCTCGAGAGACTTCTCCGAGGACCTCTGTATCGTAAGGCCGTCGGCCATCGGGTCCGAGAACGGAACGCCCAATTCTATGATGTCCGCTCCGGAGGCCTCAAGCTCGAAGACTATCTTCTCGGTCAGAGGCATGGACGGGTATCCGGCCGTTACATATACTATGAACGCCTTTTTCTTGCTCTTTCTTAAATTATGAAAAGTACGCTTAATTCTATTCATTCCTGCACTTCTTAGGATTTTCTAACTCCTAACGCCTATCTCCTAAATTATAGATATTCCTTCACAATGTCTATATCCTTGTCCCCGCGGCCCGAGAGGCATACGACGATGACATCTTTCTTGCCGAGCTTCGGGGCGAGTTTTGAGACATGATATATCGCGTGGGCGGGCTCAAGGGCGGGTATTATCCCTTCTATTTCGGAAAGCATCTTGAAGCCGGCAAGCGCCTCTTTGTCGTTTACCGCCACATACTTGGCACGGCCTGTCTTCTTATAATAGGAATGTTCCGGACCCACTCCCGGATAATCCAATCCGGCGCTGACCGAATGCGTGGTATTGATCTGGCCGTCCCCGTCCTGGAGGACAAAACTCTTGCTGCCGTGGAGCATGCCGACCCCCCCTTTTATGAGAGTAGCCGCGTGTTTGGATGTCGATATCCCGGAACCGCCCGCTTCCACGCCGATAAACCTTACCTTATCTTTGTAAAACGGGTAAAAGAGCCCTATGGAATTACTGCCGCCGCCTACGCATGCGACAAGATAATCCGGAAGCCTTCCCTCCGCCTTCAGCGCCTGAGCGCGCGCCTCTTTACCTATCACAGATTGAAAATCTCTCACCAGCATAGGGTAAGGATGGGGCCCGACGACCGAACCGAGAACGTAATGGGTAGTCCTTATATTCGTGACCCAGTCGCGGAGTGTCTCGTTTATGGCGTCCTTCAAGGTCTTTGAGCCGCTTACCACGGGGATCACTTCCGCGCCCATCAGCCTCATCTTGAAGACGTTGATGGCCTGCCGCCTCATATCTTCCTCTCCCATGTAGACATAACACTCGCATCCGAACAGAGCGGCCGCTGTCGCTGTGGCCACGCCGTGCTGTCCCGCCCCCGTCTCCGCTATTATCCTGTGCTTCCCCATCCTCCTCGCCAGGAGAAGCTGCCCGACGGTGTTGTTTATCTTATGGGCGCCCGTATGCAGGAGGTCTTCGCGCTTAAGATATATTTTCGCGCCCTTAAATTTCTTTGTCAGGTTGCGGGCAAAATAAAGAGGCGTGGGCCTGCCCGCGTATTCCCCGAGATAATAGTCCAGCTCTTTCATGAACTTCTTATCTTTCTTCGCCTTCAGATACTCGCGTTCAAGCTCATCCAGGGCCGACATAAGCGTCTCGGGCACATATTTCCCGCCGAACGGCCCGAAGTATCCTTTTTTTGTGGGTAACATATCGATCCCTTTAGATTATGACCAGACTCTGTTTCCTCCCGGTAAGCGGGAAGGACAATTTAAGTATGCCGTCTTTATGCTTAAAAGGTATCTCGCTCCCGTCCAGGCTGACGCTGTAGGGCTTTCTTATCTCAAACAGCAGCTCGCCGTGGCCTCCGGAGGCCCCGTGCAGGCCTATCCTCGTCTCCCTCTCCGTGCAGACGGCCTTTATTATCTCGGCGGTGGAATACCTTATCTTAGAACGCCTGGAGAGCTGCACGTTCAGCGGCAATACATAAGCGCTCCTGTTGGGGACAAGGAGCCTGTTTTCCTGCGGTATGGTGGTCGATTTATTCAGGCCCGGCATCCTGAAATTCAACGTCACTTCCCTCGGTTCATCGTTGAAATTCGAGACAAAAAGGAACCCGGACTTCTTGTTCGACCTCATCACCGCGTGAACGTCGTTGGGCGACGCTTTCACGGCGGGCTCCAGGTTGAGCATCTGCATGAAATAATACAGCAACCCTATGTGATAATCGAGTGTGTGCGTCACTCCGAATCCGAGAAGCAGCAATCTTCCCTTCTTTATCTTCTTCAGTATGGCGCAGGGCTTTCTGTCCTTCGTGCGCGCCACAACGCGCCTCTTCTTTGACTCGAAGACCCTGACGTCCCCCTCCACACAATAATCCTTTCCCGCGATATAGACCAGGTTATCCTTGACGGTATCGCTTACAGCTACCTCAAACTCCTTCAAAAGCGTCTCTTCCCTTAAAAGCTCCATGTTCTTGTTGGGCACCGCGGGGCTCATGATCAAAGTCCCGCCCTTTCTTACATATTCGACAAGCTTCGATTGAGTGGCCTGGTCCATATAATCGAGGGAGAAGACCCACATCGCGGGGACCTCTTCCAGGTCCCTCGCCTTCGCCCTCTCTATATCGACCAGATTGAAATT
>CAZYBX010000095.1:0-6081 GCA_964645565.1 uncultured Planctomycetia bacterium
AACCTGTAAAACAGGAGTTGGAGGATGTAGAGAAACGCCTTAAGGAATTGTTAAACATCGGTGTTACCTTTGTCTCTGAAGCAGTGCCTCAAATATTGAACGCAGGCGGTAAACGTCTTAGACCCGCCTTGCTTTTGATTTCAGCCAATAGTTTTATCAGCGCGCGTTCCATTATGGCTTACTTGCCCGCAGTTTGCAACCGCATGATTCACACATATATCCATAAGCCGGCAGATCTATTTTCTCCTGCAGCCCGGCTTGAATTTTAATTTCCAGCGGCGCCATACTTTCCTGCCTTTCGCCTAACCAACCTTGCCTCTTCTTCTTAAAGTGTCTTCTGAGCTTATAGGTTCAACGCCCTTCTTTTCGGCATCGTAGACTGAAACAGTATTTAAGCCGCTGAAATATCCTTTGCTAGAGGATCTATGCCCAGAGAACTGCCTAACCTCCAAGAAGGCACCGGCCCGTAAATATATTTATAATTTTTACCGCTCATCTTAATTTCTTATCGATTGTGCCGTCGGGCATCATATTGTCGGGGTGATAAATACCTTCTTCTTCCATTTTTTTCCTTACGCATTTTGAATAAGCGCTCCGGCAGTAATCTTCAACCCATCTCTTGTCCAACATGCCTTCTTCGTAAAACCTTTTGAGAGGGCAAACATCATACCATTTACAAGAGACGTCTTTATTATTCATTGCTTTCGATGATGGACTTCGTCCATTTTCTCATCCCTTCTCTATTGCGTCACTTCAACTTCTTCCGCAGCTCCTGCCACGTATTGATTATTTCTTCTTTAGCTGTTCCGGTTGGATGCTCTACTATGGTTTTCCCGCAAACCATGGCCTCTACGACAGATTTATCAAAATGTATTTTACCGATCAAATCGATATTATTATCTTTGCAGTAATCCTCTATTCTTTCCGTCATGTCCATATTGAGATCGTACTTATTCACAATTAGTCCGGCGGAAACCCCGAAATGTTTTGCTACGCCGATGACTCTATCTGCGTCATGCAAACCCGAAAGCGTCGGCTCGGTCACTACCACCGCGCAGTCTACCCCCGAAAGCGACGCGATGACGGGGCACCCTATCCCGGGCGCGCCGTCGGCGATAACCCAATCGGCTTTCTTTTTTTCTGCCAGCTCTTTTGCCTGTTTTCTCACCAGGGAAACGAGCTTACCCGAATTCTCTTCGGCTATACCTAATTTTGCGTGCACCATAGGGCCGAAACGCGTCTCGGAGATAAACCACTCACCCGAAACATTTTCTTCCATCTCTATGGCGCCTGCAGGGCAAACGAAACTGCAAAAAGCACATCCTTCGCACGATATCCCGTCTACCGTAAACTCTTTACTTATCGCGCCGAAGCGGCAGATCTCAATGCATTTACCGCACCCGGTACATATTTCTTTATCAATAACTGCGGTTTTACCGCTTCTGAATTCGTGGCGCTCTTTTATGCGCGGCGCTAATAGTAAATGCAAATCCGCGGCATCCACATCGCAATCAGCCATAACCTTATTCTCTGCTAATGCGGCAAACGCGGCCGTAATTACGGTTTTGCCGGTCCCGCCTTTTCCGCTTATGATGACGATTTGTCTCATTGTAATCTATCTCGCATTTTATCCGAAATCGCGTTAAATATATTCCGGAAATCTTTTTTATATTCCGGAAATGCCTTGACGATGGGTTCCCCCTTCGAATAGGCCATGGCTATCCCTTTTTTAAAGGGGATCCGCATAAGAACGGGGATATTCTCCTTCCCGCAATACTCGTCTGTTTTTTCGTTGCCTAAATCGGAGCGGTTAATCACGACTCCGAAAGGAACGGCAAGCTTCCTTAAGACCTCTACCGCGAGAACTAAATCGTTTAACCCGAACGGCGTCGGTTCGGTGACAAGCACGCAAAAATCGCTTCTTTTTATAGTCTCGACCACGGGGCACGAAGCCCCCGGAGGGGCATCAATAATAACTGTGCGTGTCGGGTTAGTGTATTTTTTTATTTGCCTGATAACGGGAGGGGACATTGCCTCCCCGATATTAAGACGGCCGTGTATAAACTGCATAGAGCCGACTCTGCCTATTTCAATTTCACCGATTTCTTTATTCACTTCTTTTATCGCGCCCTCAGGACAAAAGTAGCTGCAGCTACCGCAGCCATGGCAAAGGTTCGAGAAAACCAAAATACTTCCCTTTTTGCCGTCGGTTCCTTTTATTACCGCGATGGCATTGTAGGCGCAGACTTCACGGCACCTGCCGCAATATGTACACTTTTCCTCATCAATTTCGGGTACGGGAATATAGACTTTTTTCGTTTCTTTTATCTCGGGCTTTAAAAAAATGTGGGCATTGGGCTCTTCAGCGTCGCAATCCAAAAACTGCACTCCCCCATCTATAGAGAGCGCGAGATTTACCGCTATCGTGGTTTTCCCCGTTCCGCCTTTTCCGCTTGCGACCGAAATGATCATACTATCCCTTTATACCCTCGCCATTTTTGACCCGCATTTCGGGCAATTTACCGAATAGCAAGGCACCCCCGGCTGATGCGGCACTCTCTGTCCGCAACCCGAACAAATACAGTCACCGCCGGGCCCTGCTCCCGGGCGATTACCGCCCCCGCCTCCGCTAAAGTTTCGGCGGGCGGGCATTCTGCCGCGACCACCGCCTCTACCCATGCCTCTTCCTGTCCCTGGGCCTCCTCCAAAAGGTCCTGTTCCGTCTCCGCCTGGCATATTAATCACCTCCTTGCCTTGGAAGCAATATCGCTTCATCTGGGCATTGGTCTATACAGTCGCGGAATTCAACGCACTCATCCGTTAAAGCAGACGCCGCAACCGGTACATTTCTTTTTGTCTACGTTAACCGCCGTTCTTATCCCTTTCCATATTAAATCATTATTTCTTCGGCGGCATGCCGAATTTTGAGCTTACACTAGGACCTTGCGTGGCCTTGAATTCTCCTTTTTTATATTTCTCTGCCGCCTCTTTAATCGTCCCTGAAACCCCGGTAACTACCTCTATACCGGCTGCCTGTAAAGTTTGAAAAGCGTTCGGCCCGACATTTCCGGTAAGCACCGCTTTTACTTTTTTCTCCGCGATAAACTGACCGGACTGGATTCCGGCTCCGCCCATCGCGTCAATATTCGGATTCCGCATCGCCTCAAACTTCATGGTATCGGTATCAACAATAACAAAATACTGACATCTGCCGAAACGGGGATCAACTCTAGAATCCAGCTTGTCGCGTTCTGAAGTAATACATATCTTCATAGCCCCTCCATATCAATTTTCACGGTCTTTTTCCTCCGGGTGGTCGCATTCGGTCTTTTCTAAACCATACCCTTTTCCCGAACCAGGTTCGCAAAGGCTTTCGCCGCCCTCTAACGTTCCTTTTAAAAGTTTTTCTATCGCATCATCGATTTTCCCGCTTATGCCTACAATGGCCTTTATGCCGAGCTCTTCAAAAAAGCCCGTTGCCCTCATACCCATGCCGCCGCAAATTATGCATGTAACGCCTTTCTCATGCAAAAATTGCGGAATATGCCCCGGCTGATGTCCGGGATTCTCAACGGTCTCTTTTTTTATAACTTTGCCGTCTTTAATATCTACGATGGTAAATTCAGGGCAACGGCCGAAGTGAGCGGAAATAAAATCGCCATCGGTTGAAATGGCTATTTTCAAAGTTAACCTCCTTAACGCCCTTCTGATGAGCCGGCAGACTCAAGATCTTTTACGCGCTGGTTTATAGCTTCGATCTCGTCCTGCATGGCCTTGGCCTGTTCCTTTAACATCTCTGCTTCCTCCTTTGGAGTTACCTCCGCAGGAACATAAGGAGCTGAATAGGGATTTCCATAATATGGATAACCCCAGGCATAAGGATATGCGGCCCATCTCCTGCCGTACCCTCTGCCAAAACCACGGCCCCAGCCGCGGCCTCTACCCCAGCCGCGGCCATAACCAGATCCCCAACCTCTGCCGGGGACCGGATTCATATAACCCGGTGCAGGATAACCTGCACAATAACCTGCGGCTCTGCCTGTCATCGGGCCCATCCCCAAAGGACCAGTTCCGTCTCCACCTGGCATCTTGCTCACCTCCCCTCATTAAATTATTGACAATCATTTTCACTTATAACGAAAAAAATATAATGCCGCTATTTTTTGTTCCGGCACTTATCGCATAATCCGTAAAATTGGATAAGATGATTTGAAATTTTGAAATTGTATTTTTTTGATAACCCCCTTTCGGTCTGGGAAAGCAATTCTTTCTCCTCATCGATAAAATCGGTATAGTCTACTACTCTCGCGCAGTTCGTGCATACTAAATGATGGTGGTGCCGCGCGCCTTTAGGGCCTTCAGCCAGCTCATACCTTGCCCTGCCGTCTCCAAAGTCGAATTTAAAAACGAGCCCCATTTCCACTAACAAATCCAATGTCCGGTAGACGGTAGTAAGGCCCACGGTCGGATGAATCTTATGCACCGCCAGATACACGTCCTCCGCGCTTAAGTGTTTTAAAGTCTCGCTTAAAACGGCAAGGACCGCATCTCTCGGCACCGTAAGCCGGTATCCGCAGCCTCTAAACCTTCCATGCCACCATGGCGGCCCCCATCCGCCTCTTCCGGCAGGCATCGAAAAATCTCCCGGCATTTTTAAACACCTTTCTTATTGATAATGATTTCCATTATTATTTTATCTGATAGTCCTCTATTTGTCAAGCATTTTCTGGAAATTTTTTTGGCGTATCGTTTTGGCTGGACGAAATAATTAATTATCTTATGAGATTGACGCAGGCGTTAAAACATTTTCACACAGGCGCATTCCACTGCATCTTAATATCAAGGACCGGAGTATTATTAATGGCATCCAATCCTTCTACGTAGAGAGTAGTCCCCTCTATTTTTAGCAGTCTGACGTCCTGAATCCCGATTTTTGACAACCTGTAAGGAGTGCGCGAGGCAAAAATCCCCAGTGATAGATTTTTCTTCTTCGAGTTTATACAAGATAAGTTCGTTCCTCACCGTGCCTATAGGATAAATCTCAACCGGCTTTGTCTTACCGTACATGCAATATTGAGCAAACCGGTTTATCATCAGCAACGTATATTTTATCCTGCTTGGTTTTTTTACGGCATTGCCGGCATTTATAATATTTCTCTGTTTTAGCTTTTGCCACGTTTCTCTATTTCTTCCTCCACCTCACCGGCACCTTTGTCATAAAACTTCTGTTCATCGGGAGCGAGTTCTTTTAATAACCTCAAAAACTCTCCCGCATGCACCCTTTCTTCGTCCGCGATGTCTTTCAAGACTTCCTGCGCCAGTTTATTGTCGGTTGACTCGGCAAGCTGCATATAAAGCTGGATCGCTTCATACTCCGCGGCAACCATGAAACGAATCGCGCGAATAAGCTCACCCTTCGTCAATTTCCTGTCTTTTGCCGTTCCCGAAAACGGCGTTCCGAATTCCGGCATAATCGGCCTCCTTTTTTGTATGCCTCCACGATATTATACTGACCCCTTTTATGAATAATGCACGGAAACTATTAGATCTCCCTTATGGTCGCAGCAAGGACATCTTGAACCTAATCCTTTAAGCCGTAATTTTTGGCCATTTTTAGTATTGGGAGAGATTTTTAACATAATCGCCCTGCCGTCCCGCAGCTTAAACTCTACTTCACCGCCCCTTAAAGCGATATTTTGTGGAATATTCAAAGTCGCATTAATATCTGTTTCATATCTATGAACATCGCCCTCGTCATGAGGCCCTCCGCCTGCATATAGACCCGAATAACCGTTATGAACGGAGCTTACGCCTTCAAAAATATCCGATAAATCGTTGAAAAAGAAATACCTATCAAATCCCTTTTGCCGGCGGCGGCCCGCGCCGGCTCCCATATTATGAAAATGCTCCATCAAATCTTCAAAATCAAATCCTGTCTGCGAAGCAAAATCTCCTGATCCGGGGCCGCTCCTGAAAGCATAGGCGCCTTTTCTGTAATCATCGTATTCCTTACGCCTTTTCTCATCACCCAAGACGTAATATGCGGCTGCGATCTCTTTGAATTTCTCTTCACATCCCTTC
>CAZYBX010000096.1:0-6071 GCA_964645565.1 uncultured Planctomycetia bacterium
GCGTTATTGACTGTAATGGTTATGTCTTCCGAATCCGTGAGGCTTCCGTCGGAGGCGGTGAATCTTACATTTGAGTATGTGCCGGATTGATCCAATGCGGGCGTCCAGATGAATGTCTGAGCGTTGAATGCGGCGCCTGAAGGCAGATTGGAAGCCGAATAAGAAAGCGGATCGTTGTCCGGGTCTGTCGCGGATATAGTAAAGGAGAGTGTCTGGCCTTCGTTTACGCTTTTCGCTCCGATAGCGTTCATGACCGGTGCGAGGTTGACGTTATTTACGCTTATGGTGATACTCTCGGTATCTAAAGACGTTCCGTCGCTCGCTTCGAAGCGCACGTTCGGATAAATTCCGGCTTTATCATAACCGGGAGTCCAGCTGAATATCCGCGTCGAGGAATTAAACGACGAACCCGCGGGCAGGTTCGAAGCGGAATATGTAAGCGGATCGTTGTCCGGGTCTGTGGCGCTGACCGTGAATTCCAGAAGCGCATCTTCATCTACGGCTTTATCTCCTATAGGATTCAGGGATGGCGGTTCGTTCGCGTTATTGACTGTAATGGTTATGTCTTCCGAATCCGTGAGGCTTCCGTCGGAGGCGGTGAATCTTACATTTGAGTACGCGCCGGATTGATCCAATGCGGGTGTCCAGGTGAAGGTCCGCGTCGAGGAATTAAACGACGAGCCCGCGGGCAGGTTCGAAGCGGAATATGTAAGCGGATCGCCGTCCGCGTCGGTGGCGCTGACCGTAAACTCAAGAAGCGTATTCTCATCTACGGCCTTATCTCCTATATGATCTAAGACGGGCGGTATGTTGGCGTTATTGACTGTAATGGTTATGTCTTCCGAATCCGTGAGGCTTCCGTCGGAGGCGGTGAATCTTACATTTGAGTATGTGCCGGATTGATCCAATGCGGGCGTCCAGATGAATGTCTGAGCGTTGAATGCGGCGCCTGAAGGCAGATTGGAAGCCGAATAAGAAAGCGGATCGTTGTCCGGGTCTGTCGCGGATATAGTAAAGGAGAGCTGCTGGCCTTCATCAACGTTTTTCGCTCCGATGGCGTTCAGGACCGGCGGCCGGTTTACGTTATTTACGCTTATCGTAATATCCTCCGTATCGTTAGACTTTCCGTCACTCGCCTCAAAGCGCACGTTCGGATAGATTCCGGCTCTATCATAACCGGGCGTCCAGCTGAACGTCCGCGTCGAGGAATTAAACGACGAACCCGCGGGCAGGTTCGAAGCGGAATACGTAAGAGGATCGTTGTCCGGGTCTGTCGCCGATATCGTAAATCCGAGAAACGCGCCTTCGCTGACCGCCTTGTTCCCGATAGGGTTTAAGACAGGCTGATTATTATTTCCGGGAAGCACGGTGATAGTTATGTCCTCATAGTCATATTTTGCGCTTTCAGTATCCTCGGTCACGACGAACCTGAGCATCGGATAAGTGCCTGACTGGCCGGAAGCGGGCGACCATGTAAATGTGCGCGTATCCGGGTCGAACAAAGCTCCGCCGGGAAGCGGATTAGGTTGGCCGTCCACCTGTTCGAAGTCTATCGACTCCGCCGCGCCGTTCTGTATGGCTATATCATCTACCCATCCCGTATCTTCCCCGTACGAGACGCTGTAATCTTTTGAATACTGCCATTTCAGTGTATGCGCCCCGGCAGTCAGCGTGTATGACTTCATCTGCCAGGAAGCCTGTCCGCTTATCCTGCTCTGCAGGGAGTTATCGATATAGAATTCCAGAAAATCGTAGTAGTATTCGGAAGAGACCTTCCACCAGAAACTCATCTCACAACCTTCGACCGCCTGGATGGTCTTCTCTACGTATTCATATTGGTTATCTACCGTAGAAGGGTCTCCCTTGAGCGCATAACTTCCGCTGTAAGCCGTCCCGCCCGCTACATAAAACCTCCCGTGGCCCCCCGTCGAAAAACCCTCCGGCATACTTCCATCTTCAAAAGTGTATGCGACGCCTGCTCCGCACGAAATATTTATATTGTCTATCCAGCCCGCGTCCTGCCCCGCCGCGTCGGCGCCGTCTTTCGAATATACCCATCTCATGACATGGGTGCCCGGATCCGCACTGAACGTCTTCTCCTCCCATGCGGTCTCTCCGCTTATCCCGGCCTGTTTGACGCCGTCTATGTAAAATGATAAAATGCCGTGGCCCGGGGCGGAGCTGACTTTCCAGCGGAAACTCACGTTCCCGTTTACAGAGAGTTCCAGTTCTTTCGTGACCGCGCAAGACTGGTTTTTACCGGTATTGCCGGTCTGCAATGCCCTTGTCCCCCCGTATACCGTATCAGAATGGACAAAGAAATGTGCATCTCCGCTCTTCTGTAATCCGCCCGGCAGATCCACGGCGCTGTAGATCAATGGATCCCCGTCTTCATCTCTCGCCGATATAGTAAAGCTTAATGACCCGCCTTCGTTCACCGTCTTATCGCCTACCGGGGCCAGGACGGGCGCATGTGAAGTCGAACCGGTACCCAGTATGGCCATATAGGCATCTATGCGGCCTGTCCCCAAAAGCCCTACCATACCCGGATCGACGTCGTATATGACATCGTCCGCCGTATCTTTTATCCGCTGCCTGACTTCATCGTTCGTTAGAGAAGGGTCTCTTGAAAGCATCAAGGCCGCCAGGCCGGAGACATGGGGGCATGCCATGCTTGTCCCGCTCCAAGCCGAATAGCTAGATCCGGTAGTCGACAATATGCTGACGCCGGGCGCCGACACGTCCACCATAGCCCCGTAATTTGTGAAGTAGGCATCGTTATCGATATAATCGACCGCCGCAACGGCTATGGCGTTCGGTATATTCGCCGGCATGAACCCGCTCATATCAGTACGGTCATTACCCGCAGCCGCGACTATCACGCATCCCCGCGAATGGGCGTAATTCACCGCGTCCGCCAGAGTGGCGCTCGTGCCGCTTCCGCCCCAGCTATTGCTGAGGACATGCGCGCCGTTGTTCGCCGCGTACAATATACAATTTGACAGCCCGCTTACATATCCCGACCCTCCGTCGTCCAATCCCTTGACCGCCATGATCTTCGCGTTCGGCGCTATGCCCGCGACTCCTAAGCTATTATTAGTAGCTGCCGCGATAGTACCGGAGCAATGTGTGCCGTGGCCATGCCCGTCATAAGGTGAGTTGTCGCCGTTTACGAAATCCCATCCGTTGATGTCATCTATATAGCCGTTTCCGTCGTCGTCTACGCCGTTATTCGCTATTTCGTCCGGGTTCACCCATTTGTTTACCGCTATATCAGGATGCGAAAAATCGACGCCTGTATCTATTACCGCCACGACCACTCCCCTGCCCGGGTCGTTCCTCGGGTCGTCAAAAAGGTCCCACGCCTCGAATGCTTTTATATTGCGCAGACCATACATGTTCGGATAATCCTGGCCCCAGGCGCCGGTCTTCCAATTTATATTGTCGTTTGTGACGTAACTGTCGTTGGGAATATAGCTGACGTTCGGAAGGGGCCATGCGGCGATCTTTACTTTGACGTCGGGCTCAACCATGTCCACGCCGTACAGCTCATCAAGGGCACTGCACATATTCTCAGCGCCCTCTTCGTCCTTGCCTACCTCTATTATATAATAGTCCCCGAAATCGCGGGCGTAGCCGATGGATGTCCTGGCGAGTTCCTTTTCGTGAAAGAGTTTCTTCAGCTTCTTCAGATTATACTTCTGGTCGATCTTCCATAGGATGTATTCGTTCAAATGGCTGTCTAAGACCTGTTCCTTCCCGGCCAGTTTACAGGATATCCTTTCGGCCGTAAAATCGTTGAACTTTATTATCAGGCGCAGCTTTCCGTTCCTCTGGAGCATATCATAGGCGCCTCCGTTTTCCTGGGAGGCTGCCTCACTCACCATGAAGAACACGCTTATGAATAGTATAAGACCGGTTTTCTGAAGAACTCCTTTATATTTATACATCGCCGCACCCTCCTAATATATAAATAAAAAGCCGTTCTTCTTCGAAAAATAAAAAGAACGGCAACCCGGCTATCCTCCGTAGCCATTCTCCTGCGAAACGCAGGATATGTGCGAAGGAGGACCCGTGGCTTTGCGTCCCACGATTACTCGTGGTTTGCCTTTTTCGTCTATCTCAAGGCATTACATATTGTCAAAGCGCTGAAACATATAGGCAATAAAAAAGGAACGTTTTAACCAGAGCACACGCGACAGAGGATCTGAGTCGCTCTCGACCCCTATTAGCGGTGCCCTAAACGTTCCCTTAAAAATCCGATCACACCGTATTGTACTTTAACTATTAATGCGGCAACTCCTGTTTCGTTTCGGCACCACTTCTTGAAAGAACGGAACTCATATATAAATCTATTATAAGTCCTGCACTAATACACGACCTTCAAGTGAAGTATAACATGGCGTATAAAAATATCAATACCCGATTTTTAGCTATTTTTTTTCTAACATTTTAACTGCTTGATATCATTGAAGTTACAGAGCAAAAAATTGGGGGTTTAAAACGAATGGAAAAATGAAAAATACGCTTTAAGCGGAGGACTTATAAATACGGTATTCCCGCTTACATAACTGTTTATTAATGATAGAGTTACAATCTTAAAGGCCTTTAGTAATATTTCGGATTACTTACGAAAGCCCTCTTTTTATCCGGTCGGCACCTTTTCTTCGATCGTCTTCTTTTTTGTCTTTTTGCAGGCGCCGGTTTTCGGACATTCACCCGTCCAGCAATAAAGACATAGTTTCTCGCGCGGCAGTCCGATCGCCTCCACCATATCATCTACGGTCTGATATCGAAGTGTCGTCACATCCAGGTCGCGGGCTATCCAGTCCACCATATTCGCGTATTTTTCGCCCCTGTAATCGATATATTCCGAGATATCCTCAGGGTCTTTCCCCTCCAGGTTGCGGATCGCTTTTCTCGCGGCGAGCTCCTGTGAGCTGCGCGTGGAGAGGTTAAACCTGCAGGGGAACATCAGGGGCGGACAGGCCGGCCTTACGTGGATCTCCGTCGCGCCGGAATCCCAGAGTTTTTTGATGGTGAAATTCTTGAGCTGCGTCCCTCTTACGATGGAGTCCTCGCACACGACGATCCTGTTGCCCTCGATTATTTCCTTTATAGGTATGAGCTTCATCGTGGCTATGAGGTCCCGCGTCTCCTGTGAAGGGGGCGTATAACTTCTGCCGTATCCGGGTGTATATTTCACCAGAGGCCTCCTGTAAGGCTTGCCGGATTCCATAGCATATCCTATCGCGTGGGCGGTGCCCGAGTCCGGAACGCCGGAGACCACATCTACCTCTATATCCTTATCCCTGCGGGCAAGGAATCTGCCGCTTCTTTCCCTTACCGTCTCGACGTTCACGCCTTCATAGCTCGACGCGGGAAACCCCGTGTATATCCAGAGAAACGCGCAGATCTGATTCGTATCCCCGCCGGGCCTCTTTTGGTGCATACCGCTCTCGTCAAGCAGGACTATCTCTCCGGGCCGCAGGTATTTTATTATCTTGAAATTGCTGTTAGGGAAGGCGTTGGTCTCGGAAGTCACGGCAAAGGTGTTGCCCCTTTTTCCTATCACAAGCGGCGTATAGCCGTATCTATCCCTCGCGGCATATATACCGTCCTTGTTCAATAAGAGAAGAGAGCAGGAGCCCTCGATGATATCGAACATATTTTCTATGCCGCTTACCAGGTCCTTACCCCGGTTTATAAGTTTCGCCACAAGTTCGGCCGTGTTGACCGTGCCCCCGCTTACCTCGCTGAAGGATATACCCTGCGCGAGCAGGTTGTTTGCCAGTTTATCCGCGTTTTCTATGATGCCGTTGGTAACTATGCAAAATGGCCCGAACCTGGAATTGAGGTATATAGGCTGTTCCTCCAGCGCGCTGATGACGCCTATTCCTTTATTCCCTTTCATCCGGCGGTAATCGTCAAAAAATTTGGACTTGAACTGTGTCTGGCTTATATCGTGGATCTGGCGGGTAAAATCCTTTCCGAGCACCGCCATGCCGCCGTATTGAGTCCCTAAATGCGAATGGTAATCGACACCGTAAAACAGATCGATGATACAATCT
>CAZYBX010000097.1:0-6035 GCA_964645565.1 uncultured Planctomycetia bacterium
AGGATATCTTGCCTTCCCTTACCTCCTCAAGCGCGACGGTGGAGAGTTTTATGGCGTCTCCTCCGTCCACAAGCTTCTGGGCCCCCGCGCTCAATTCCACAGCCCGCCTTGAGGCGAGTATGACAAGCTTATACCTGCTTTCTATGTGCTTCAATAATTCTTCTATAGGGACATATGACATATCTTTCAGTTCTCCCATTTTCTACCTACCCGACCTTCCGCCTTTCGGCTTTGATTATCGAGGCCAAGGAAACAAAGGCCTTTTTTAAATTGTCGTTCACAACGTTATAAGTATACTTCGGCAGGTATGAAAGCTCTCTTTTGGCCACTTTTATCCTTTTCGATATCTCTCCGCGGCCGTCGGTCTTTCTCTTGCGCAATCTCTTTTCAAGCTCTGCCAGCGACGGGGGTTTGATGAATATCAGCACCGCCCCCGGTATGAGCTTCCTGACTTTCATCGCGCCCTTCACGTCGATGGCGAGGATCACGTCGATGCCCCGGCCGAGCAGGCCGAGGACGCTGTCTCTGGGCGTACCGTAATAATAGCCGAAATTTATCGCCCATTCCAGCAGGTTCTTCCTCTTTTTTTGCCTTTCAAATTCGTCGGGCGTCACAAAGTAATAATCCCTGCCGCTTTTCTCGCCCGGGCGGGGAGGCCTTGTGGTAAAAGAGACCGCGCGGGTTATCCGCGGCATTCTCTTTAAAAGCATCTCGCAGAGCGTCGTCTTGCCGCAGCCGCTCGGCGCCGAAATTATGAATAGCTTTCCCCGCATCCCTGTGCCTTGTTGGGGACGTGCCCCTTAGGGATGATTAAAATTTTGTTCATCCCTAAGTGGCACGTCCCCTCAATGTTACTCAATGTTCTTCACCTGCTCGCGGATCTTCTCTATCTCGCTTTTGATCTTGATGACGTGATTTGAGATCGGGAAATCGCTCGATTTCGAACCTATGGTATTGGCTTCCCTCATCAGCTCCTGCGCCATGAAATCCAATGATTTACCCTTTTCTCCGCCGCTGGCCAGCGAATCCTCGAAATTCTTCAGATGGCTTTTTACGCGCGTCAGCTCTTCGGTGATATCGCAGTTCTTGGCGTAAATGGCGACTTCCTGAGCCAGCCTGGCTTTGTCTATCGCGACACCGCCGGATAACTCCTTTATCCTTTTGGCGAACTCGTTCTTATAATGCCTCACGCTCACCTTGGACCTCTTTCTGATGAAATCGATATGCCGCGCGATCTTCCCCGTCCTGTACAAAAGGTCCTTCGCGAGGTTCTGCCCTTCCCTGGCCCTCGACCTGTCAAGTGACTCAAGCGCGCCGTCGAGCGCCTCCTTGAAATTCCTCCACAGCATGTGCATCTTCACCATCGAATCACTATAGGTGAGCACCCCGGGGAAAGTCATTATGCGGTTGATGTCGATCTCCCCCCCGAGGCCGTTGATCCTCTTAAACCTCTTTATCTCTCTCAATAGCGAAGAAGCGAGGCTTCTGTCCACTATTATCTTTTTTGCCTTTTTTGCGCCGTCTTCGTACATGACGGAGATGTGGACCCTGCCCCGCTTTATGCCCTTCTGCATATATTCACGGACCTTGTCCTCGAATATAAAAAGCCCGTTGGGCAATTTCGAGCTCATGTCAAAAAACTTGTTGTTCACGCTTTTTATCTCAACCTTAAAGGAGCCGAATCTGCCGCGGGATTCGCCGCGGCCGTAACCTGTCATGCTTCTTATCATAATTAAGCCCACGCTCTCTTTTTAAAAGACGGTATTTTGACTTCTTTTGTCTTGTAAATATCCACGATTATTTCATCGGGTTCGAACCACAATTTTATTTCGCGTTCCGCCTCTTCCCGCGTGGCGGAGGCGTGTATCGCATTTTCATACACGCCTTTTGTGGTTATCCTGCCGTATGCGCCCCTTATCGAGACGGGGTCGGCCTCTTCGGGATTAGTGGCGCCGCAGATATCCTTCACCTTTTTTATGGCATCGGGCCCGTAATATACCATCGCCATCACTTTATGCTTGTGAAAATCCCCCATAAGATACTTTATAAGTTCGTCAAAAAACGGCTTTTTCTTGAGATGTTGATAATGGGCTTCGGCAAGTTCCTTTGACACCTTCACTATCTTCGATGCCACGATATCCAGCTTGGTTTCCGATAGGCGGGTGAGGATATTCCCCGTGAGAGACTTTTTTAAACCGTCCGGTTTAATGAGAACAAGTGTTTGCTCGTCCATCTGTCCTCCGTTATGATGTAATATGGATTTAAACTCATATTTTATCAGTAAGCGCGCAGAGAGTCAACACATTTTTTAGTAACACATTGCGGCTCAGAGGGTTACTTCATTTTAACGAGGTTATATAATCTCTCCAGGTCTTCAAGCGAGTAATAATCTATTACTATCTTGCCCCGCTTCTTGCCATGCTGGATCTTTACCTTTGTCCCGAGCACGCGCTGCAGCTCCTCTTCGAAGAACATGACTTTATGCTCACGCTCTTTCGGCGCGTCTATCTGCAAAGCCGCCGACTTCTTTCTGGAGACGATCCCTTCGGTCTCTCGCACGGATATTCCCGTTTTCACGATCCGGTTGGCGAGCTTTGTGATCGTATGCTCGCCTGCCAAAGACAGCAGGGCGCGGGCGTGCCCCATAGACAATTCATCACCGGCTACGAGCTCCTGGACTCTTTTCGGCAGTCCGAGAAGGCGGATAGTGTTGGAGATCGTGGTCCTGTCCTTTCCGACGGTTCTCGCCACCTCATCCTGGCTGAAGCCGAATTCATCGGACGTCAAGCGCTGAAAGGCTTTCGCCTCCTCAATGGGGTTCAGCTCCTCCCTCTGTATGTTCTCTATCAATGACAACTCCAGGGCGTCGGCATCGCTTACCTCTTTCACTATTACCGGTATCTTTTTCAGGCCGAGCTCTTTAGCCGCTCTCAGCCGCCTCTCGCCCGCTACAAGCTCGAATCCGCCGTCCTTCTCCCTGACAATGACGGGCTGCAGGACCCCCTTTTCCCTTACAGACTGCACGAGTTCATCGAGCTTTTTCTTGTCAAAATTTTCTCTGGGCTGAAAGGGGTTAGGCTTTATCCGCTCAACGTCCGCGTACGATGTGCCGGCGTCTCCGCGGCCTTCCTCGATTCGCTCAGGTATTAGAGCGCTTAATCCCCTCCCTATTGCATTTTTTTCCATGATTTATATGCCTCCTGTAGGGTCAGTGATTTCTTCAACATTACTATTTATAACATCATTATTTTCAATATGTTGAGACGATTTTATACCTAAAACCTCATTGGCTAATTGCTGATATTTTTGGGCTCCTATCGAGTGAATATCATAAAGCGCTATAGGCTTGCCGAAGCTCGGCGCCTCGGTAAGCTTTATGTTTCTGGGTATGACAGATTCATACACCTTGTCCTTAAAGTAATTTCTCGCTTCCGCTATGACTTCACTCGTCAGCTTTGTCCTGAAATCAGCCATTGTAAGGAGGACTCCCTCTATATGTAATGAAGGATTTAGATTCTGCCTCACGAGCTCGAGTGTCTGCGTAAGCTGGCCCAGCCCCTCGAGCGCATAATACTCGCATTGAATGGGCACCAAGACAGAATCAGAAGCCGTTAACGCATTGACAGTCAAAAGGCCGAGCGACGGCGGAGAATCGATGATAATAAAGTCGAATGAATCTTTTATGGGTAATATAGCATTTCGCAGTTTAAACTCTCTGCCAATAGCTCCTACAAGTTCTACCTCGGCGCCGATCAGATTTAAGTTTGAAGGCACTATTGAAAGATTTTCGATGTCGGTGTTTTTGACAACGTCCAAGACTGCGCTCTTGCCAAGCAATGCATGATAAATGGTATATTCCACAGCATTTTTGTCAACACCAACCCCGCTGGTCGCATTTCCTTGGGGATCCGCGTCTATTATGAGTGTCTTTCTGCCGTTTAAAGCAAGAAAGGCGGATAGGTTGACAGCCGTCGTTGTCTTCCCTACTCCGCCTTTTTGATTGCAAATGGCTATTATTTTCCCCATAAAATCGTAGTGCTAAAAAGAGGTTCCACGTGAAAATTATTGCTTTAAGTTATATCAAGAGTATATACTGAGAAATGAGTTATGTCAAGAGGTTGTGACGTGTTCCGGCTTTAGCGTGACCTTCACCTTCGCAAGCTTATTGCCGTTCATCCCGAACAGCCCCTTGTGTTCCTCAGATAAGATCTTTATATCGACCTGCTCCTTGGACACATGAAGCTTCTTAAGCGCAAGCCCGATAGCTTCTTTAGTGGTTTTACCTTCGACTTCGATGCTCTTTGTAGGTGTCATATTGGTTCCTGGTTAGCTACGCATTATAGCACGTTGTTCGAACATTGTCAACAATGTATTCGTCAACCAATACAAAACCAGCCCGGAAGGAAAACTATACATAATGAACAAAAAAATCACGGGCATCAATACCATCATCTGCTGCTGTTGTTTAGCTTGCGCGCTTTCAGCGGCGCCCTTGCGCATCGATAAGCGCTGTTGGAAAACCATGGCGCCGGCCATTAGAACAGGAAGTATATTGACGCTATTACCTATCATAGGAAGGCTTACCGGAAGCGGCACAGCGTCGGGCATTGACAAGTCTTTGATCCATAGGAACTTTGCGCCTCTTAACTCTATAGAGCGCATTAAACCCTGGTATAATGCTATAAACACCGGTATTTGCAGAAAAAGAGGCAAGCAGCCGCCCATTGGGTTGACGTTGTATTTCTTATATAGGTCCATCATCTCTTTATTGAGTCTTGTCGGATTGTCCTTATGCTCATTCCTCAATTTTTCCATATGCGGCTGGATTTCCTGCATCTTCTTCATGGACTCATAACTCTTACGGGATAGCGGAAAAAGAATTAAGTTGACAAGCGCTGAAAGTAGAATGATCGCTATACCCCAGTTCCGGAAAATGCGCTGAAATAACGCCAGGCCCGATACAAGAACCTGGCTGATTCCGCCAAAAAAACCATAGCTGGCTGCGGATTCGAGCTTGTATTGTTTTAGCAGATTACGCTTTGAGGGCCCGACGTAAAGTATATAATTATGTGACGCCCCTGTATTGGGCTCCAATGTAAATTGCCCTATCTCTATGATTGATATCAAGTTATCATCAATGGTTTGTATCATACGAAGTCCGGTAGAGGCGGCGGATGGTTTTGTTATAACAGAGAAGTACTTATTCTGCAGACCGGCATAGGTGACATATCCTTCGATATATGCGCCCTCACCTTTCTTCCCGTTATCCCTTCGAGGCTTACCTGATATTTCGGATACTATTTGCGCATATCTTCGGTCAAGCCGGGTTGGTATATCAATATTAGAGGCTGCTACCATTGAATATGCCTGTGTCAGGGCAGTTTCAGTAGGATTAAATACGTAAATACTTAACTCTATGTCATTAGATGAGTTATGAAAATTGTATTTCTTTTTAATTTGGACACCATTGCTAAGATCTGCTTTAAAGGTGACTTCATGGCCGGCCTTATCGGCCTCATAAATCAGTCGCGATAACTGCTCATCGTTAAAACCCTCAATATTAAAAATACCTTCTTCGGGCGTCTTTATATCGACCAGCCGAAGGGGATTATTAGTCAATGGGTCAGGGTACTCTTTTAGATCAATTTGATTGATGCAACCACCTATATTACTTAATGTTACAATATATTTATCTGTCTCGACTGTGATTTCCCGGCCAGCGTCCGCCAGTTCTTCAAATGATGGCTTATACAAAGGATATTTGTTTTCAGGCATTGTGAGCGCCGGCTTTTGGGAGCGCGCCTGGTCCGGGCTATTTTCCCGGACATCGTTTGTGGATACCGCAGGAGTAAAATTATACGCATCGGGATAATGCTTCGAAATATAAAACTGGTAGCCAAACAGTATCAGGGCCGCTAACGCTACCGCTATGATCGTCTTCCTATCCATCTATTTTATCCTCTATCCTTATAACAGGGTCATAACCGCCTTCAGAGAATGGATGACACCGCAATATACGGCGGAAGCCTAAAAAA
>CAZYBX010000098.1:0-6025 GCA_964645565.1 uncultured Planctomycetia bacterium
TGTCGGGCCGTCTTGAGGAGATACCGGGAGAGGAGGCCTTCCCCGCGTACCTGGAATCGCGCATCGCTTCGTTTTACGAAAGGGCCGGCGAGGTGAAGCTCCACGACGGCACCTCAGGTTCCGTCACCATCGGCGGCACCATAAGCCCGGCAGGCGGCAATTTCGAGGAGCCTGTCACGCAGGCTACTCTGAAGGTCGTAGGCGCTTTTCACGGCCTTTCGCGCGAACGCTCCGACGCCAGACGCTATCCCGCCATAGACCCACTCATAAGCTGGAGTAAATATAGGGGCTTTATCGAAGAAAAGCAGGCGCGGAAAGCCCACGCTGTTTTAAGGGAAAGCAATAATATCCTTCAGATGATGAAGGTCATCGGCGAGGAAGGGACTTCCCTGGAAAATTACATCATTTATCTTAAGGGCGAGTTCTTCGATTTTGTGTATCTGCAGCAGAACGCTTTTGACGAAGTGGACGAAGCGACCGCTCGCGAGAGGCAGATCTACGTATTCGGTTTTATTTATCGCATACTGGAATCGGAACTTGAGTTCGAGGACAAGGAAAGCGCGTTGAAATTCTTTCAGAAACTGAGGCAGGAATTCCGCGGATGGAATTCCTCTCAATGGGAAAGCGCGGATTTTAAGAGTATCGAAAAGGATATATCATCGCTTTTAGAGAGCGCCGCCAGGAAGAAAGAGGAAGCCGGTGCATAAGGTCTATACCGACATAATACAGATAGCCGGGGACGTCATAACCGTCGAGGCAGAGGGTGTAGGCTATATGGATATAGCCGAGGTAAGCACCCGGCAGGGCGTATCCCTCGCTCAGGTCATACGCCTGGACGGAAAAAGAGCGTCTCTTCAGGTCTTCGCGGGAAGCCGCGGGATATCCACCGAAGATAAAGTGCGTTTCCTGGGCCATCCGATGCGCGTGGCGAGCGGCGACGATCTTTTGGGCAGGGTCTTTAACGGAAGCGGGATCCCGCTGGACAACGGGCCGTCTCTCACCGATAACATCATCGATATAGGAGGGCCTCCGGTCAATCCCACAAAAAGGATAATCCCCGATAAGATGGTGCGCACCGGCATACCGATGATAGATGTCTTTAATTCGCTTGTGGAATCGCAGAAGCTGCCGATATTCTCAATAGCCGGCGAGCCATACAACGACCTTTTAGCCAGGATAGCGATACAGGCGGAGGTCGATGTCATAATCTTAGGCGGGATGGGGCTGAAGCACGACGACTATCTTTTTTTCAGGGATACGCTCGAGGAGCGCGGGGCGCTCGCGCGCGCTATTTTCTTTGTCCATACGGCCGCCAACCCTACGGTGGAGTGCCTGCTTGTCCCCGACATAGCCCTGGCCGTTGCGGAGGAATTCGCTCTTCGTAATAAACGCGTTCTCGTCCTTCTTACGGATATGACGAATTTCTGCGACGCGTTAAAAGAGATAGCCATCACAATGGAGCAGGTCCCCTCGAACCGCGGGTATCCCGGGGATCTCTACAGCCAGCTTGCGGCGCGGTACGAGAAGGCAGTCGATTTTGACACGGCAGGCTCCATAACGGTCCTCGCCGCCACTACGATGCCCGGAGACGACGTGACGCATCCCGTGCCCGATAATACGGGTTATATCACAGAGGGGCAGTTTTATTTAAAGGGCGGCGTGATAGAGCCGTTCGGTTCCCTCAGCAGGCTGAAACAGCAGGTAAACGGCAAGACGCGCGACGACCACAGGACCATAATGAACACGATGATCCAGCTCTTCGCCAGTTATCGCGAGTCGATTGAAAAACAGTCGATGGGTTTTCAGATGAGCTCGTGGGATAAAAAACTGCTTCGCTACGGAAGGCTTTTTGAGGAGCAAATGATGTCGCTCAAGATGAATATTCCTCTTGAGGAGGCGCTTGACCTGGGCTGGAACATCCTCGCGGATTGCTTTACTCCCGAGGAGACTGGGATAACGAAAGCGATGATAAAAAAATACTGGCGGGGCGATTAAAGATGCCGAAGGTCAGGCTGACGAAAGGCGAGCTAAAGAGGCAGAGGGACGCCCTGAGGCAGTATGAAAGATATCTGCCGACGCTGCAGCTGAAAAAGCAGCAGCTCCAGCTTGAGATCCACCGCCAGGCCGCTTTACTTAAGGATAAGATATCCGAAAGAGACGGAAAAAGAAAAGAGATAGAAAGGTGGGCCGGCCTCCTTTCCGATAGAGGCGTGGACGTGCGGCCCTGGGTCGTACCGGTCAAAGCGGCCGCTGTGCCGCGCAACATAGCCGGAGTCGACATCCCTGTTTTTGAGCGCGCGGAATTCGCCCATGCCGAATACGATCTTTTTACCGCGCCGCTTTGGGTGGACGCGGGGGTCCCGGCATTGAGGAAGCTCGCGTCTCTTCGCGCGGAGGTAGGCACCATAGAGAAAGGGATAAGTATATTAAAGCACGAATTGCGCGTCACCACCCAGAGGGTGAATCTTTTTGAAAAGGTGAAGATACCGGAGGCAAAAGAGGCGATCCGCCTCATCAAGATATATATAGGAGACCAGATGGCCAACGCCGTCGGGAGAAGCAAGATAGCGAAAAGAAAAATAGAGGCATTCATCCTCCAAGAGGCGGCCGTATGATAGCGCCCATGAAGAGGATATCGGTCGTGACTCAATCTAAAGACGCCGCTTCCGCGATAGAGAACCTGCGCTCGCTCGGACTATTGCATGTAGTGAACGAAAACACCCCTGAGGGTAAAGATGTCAGCGGCCTTCGCGGGGAGATAGCCCTTATAAACAGGGCGATACAGATCCTCTCGCTCCCGGAATTCTCAAAGAAAAAGATGCCTCAAAAGAAACTTAAGGATTGGAATCTTACGGCGCGGCATATTGTGGATTCCTGGAAGAGGCTCGATCAGCTTGGGGAATACTCAAGGATGCTTGGGGGGATGATAAGCGAGTGGAAGGCCTGGGGAGACTTTGACCCCGAGACGATCGAGGACTTGAAAAAGAAGGATATCCACGTAGGGCTTTACAGGATACCCGCCGGAGATATGAAGAGACTCCCTCCCGGCGTCATAGTCAGGAGATTTTTTACCGCTCAGGGCAATGTGCATTGCGCCCTCGTCTCTAAAGGTAAAACCGGTATCCCGTTTGATGAGCTGACGCTGCCCAGGATGCCGCTCGAGAGCGCGCAGGACAGGCTGGCGGAGACCGCTGAGGTCATGGAGGAGATAAAAAGCGACCTGACCGGGCATAGATGCTACCTCAAAGGCCTTATATCGGCAAGAAGACCCATCGAAAAAGAGCTTGAGTTTTATGAAGCGCTGTCCGGCATGGGGGAATCCGGTCATCTTAAGTATATAAGGGGGTTCATACCTTCGGATTCGGTAAAGGAGCTTGAGGCGAGATCCAAAAAGGAAAGATGGGCGGTATCGATAAACGAACCTTCGGATGAGGACGATGTCCCGACGCTGATCCGCAACCCTAAATGGGTCTCTATCATAGAGCCCGTATTTAAACTTATAGAGGTAGTCCCCGGGTACCGGGAGCTCGATATCAGCCTTTGGTTTCTCATATTTTTTTCCATATTTTTCGGCATGCTGATAGGGGACGCCGGTTACGGGCTGGTATATTTCATCCTCGCGCTTTTCGCTCAGATAAAATGGGGCAGGAATATCCAGGGTAAGTCCGTTTTTGTACTTTTTTATATACTGAGTTCCGCCGCCATCGTCTGGGGCGTACTGAGCGGCACATTTTTCGGGCAGGAGCTGTTTTCGCAAAAAGTGCAGCCCCTTATCCCGGCGTTAAGAGATAATAGGAACGTCCAGGCCCTTTGCTTTTTACTCGGCGCGGTCCATTTGAGCATAGCGCACCTCTGGCGCGCCGCCCTCAAGCTGCCGTCTATACGGGCGCTTGCTCAGATAGGCTGGTTTATCATACTCTGGGGCGCTTTTTTTCTCGCCAAGATGTTGGTCCTGGGAGACGCCTTTCCCGTTTTCGGGAAATGGCTCTTTATAGTCGGCTGCGCCCTGGTCCTTCTTTTTACGGATCCGAAGAAAAACATGCTCAAGGGTATCGGATCCGGGCTGGGCGCGCTTCTTTTGAACCTGGTAAACAGCTTTACGGATATCGTCTCTTATATCCGTCTTTTTGCCGTCGGGCTGGCGACAGTCGCCGTCGCTGACGCGTTCAATAAGATGGCGATGGATATAGGGTACGGCAGCGTCATGACGGGGATCGCGACATCGTTGATACTTTTGCTGGGGCACGTCCTGAATATCATACTCGGCCCCATGTCTATTTTAGTCCACGGCGTGAGGCTGAACGTGCTCGAGTTCTCGAACCATCTTGATTTAAATTGGAGCGGTTTTTCCTATAAACCCTTAAAGAAATAGAAGGAGATAAAACATGGACGGAGCGTTGGTGCAATTTAAGGATCTCGGCGCGGGCGCGGTATTGGCCTTCGCGGCCATGGGGTCGGCCTTAGGCGCCGGGGAAGCGGGGATGGCCGCTATCGGGGCGTGGAAGAAGGCATTTGCCCAGAATAAAGCCGCGGCATTTATGCTTGTTGTATTCGTCGGCGCGCCTCTTACCCAGACAATATACGGCATGATCGTGATGAACAAGATGGCGGAGATCGTGATGAAGGGAAGCTATATGTGGGGCGTGGGCATTTTCGGCGGTATCGCCATAGGACTTTCGGCCTGGATGCAGGGTAAGGCGGGGGCCGTCGCCGCGGACGCTATGGGAGAGACGGGCAAGGGCTTCGGAAATTACATAGTCGTCCTGGGCATCATCGAGACGATCGCGCTTTTTGTAATGGTCTTCGCCATGGGGCTTTTAGGGAGGCTTACCGGCGCGTAGGCCCACAACCCCACCAATCAGCCTATGTGTTTGCGTGTCATAAAATTATGCAGGGTTCATTGACATATACGAACTTCCGTATTATAATAAATGTAAGTAAAATACGGAGGTTCGCAAATGAAGGTAAAAGAGAAGAAGCGGGCTCGGGAGCTTCGTCGCGCTGGATGGTCGGTAGGCGCTATTGCACAGAAAATAAGGTGTTCTAAAAGTTCGATTAGTAATTGGGTTTGGGATATCCCTTTAACCGCAGAACAGATTGAGCAATTGAAATCAAACCAAGACAGGGGCCGTGCAAAAGCAGCTAGACATCCTCGCAGTAGCCAGAAAAAATGGGAAAATATTAGAAACTCGTTTAAATCTGTTGCCAAAAAGGATATTCCCCGTAAATATACAAATAAATTGTTAAAAATTGTGGGCGCCTCTTTGTATTGGGCAGAAGGATATGCCGCCAGCAGAAATTCGATTATTTTTGCCAATACCGATCCTAATATGATAAAATTAATGATGCTATTTTTTAGAAAAGTTTGTAAAGTTCCGAACTCCAAATTCCGCGGTAAAATTTCGATTCATCCCCATTTGAATATTAAAGGAGCAGAAAGATACTGGTCAAAAATAAGTAATATACCACTTAAACAATTCAATAAACCTCTTTTAGCGATTAGTAGATCAAGTCAAGGCAAAAGAGATACGTTGCCGGTGGGAACTTTTAGGATACTCATCGGCGATGTCTACACGTGTTCAAAAATTAAAGGTTGGATAGAAGGTTTAGCTGATTGGTCGCAAAGGGCGGGTAGTTCAGTTGGCTAGAACGTCTCGCTTACACCGAGAAGGTCACAGGTCCGAGTCCTGTCCCGCCCACCAGTCCCGCCTTCGGCGGGACAGAGCAATTGAGCAATAGAAGATAGAGCAATAGAATAGTTGCTCAATTGCGGTTGTGGAAGAATTTCTTGACATTTGGTCCGTAATATTTTAAACTGAATTCGCAATTTCGGGGACGTCGTTTAGCCTGGTTTAAGACCCCTGACTGTCGATCAGGTGATCGTGGGTTCGAATCCCATCGACCCCGTTTCAATTTCGCTTCGCCGAGTACGGCTCGCGGAATGAAGTAAGGAAAATCTTTATACATACCTGCGGCTCCGCCGCAGGGGCTTCATTTCATGGCGCCTGCGGCGCTGTTCTTCAAA
>CAZYBX010000099.1:0-5990 GCA_964645565.1 uncultured Planctomycetia bacterium
CCGGGCAAAAGAGGCGCCCGGCCGCGGTTTTCACTGGGGGATGGCGACGCCTCACCCCAACCTTCCGCGCGGGACGCGCATCAAAGTGGGGACGACCGGCACCCTGAAGGAGATACTCTTCGGCCCGGCAAGGCTGGACGACGGCTCTCAGAACCTTGTGGGAGCGCTTCAGACATCGATGGGAAACGTGGGAGCGAAGAGCATCGCGGAGATGCAGCTTACCGAGATCATAATCGCGCCGTCCGTTCAGACGGAAGGGAAGGTCTTCCAGGTCGCCCAGCGCGTGGGCATGGGAAAGTAAATTCAAGGCGTATTAAAATCGCTCGTTTATCGTTTATAGTTAATCGTAAATCGTAAATGCCCTGGATTTATTCGATCAACGATAGACGATCAACTATTAACGATTTTGATATTTAAGTTTCTCTATGAAACGACATTCCGATTTCGTCCATCTGCATACCCATACCCAGTACAGCCTTCTCGACGGAGCCTGCCAGATCCCCCGGCTTTTTGAAGCGGTTGAGAAGGAGAGGATGCCCGCCATAGCCATCACCGACCACGGCAACATGTTCGGCGCGATAGAATTTTACCAGCAGGCGCTCGCCCACGGTATAAAGCCGATAATCGGCTCGGAGGTGTATGTCGCGCCCGAGAGCCGCTTCGAGAAATCCTCGCTCGGAATACAAGAGGCCTCATTCCACCTTATACTACTCGCAAAAGACTCGGAAGGTTACAAAAACCTGATGAAGCTGGTGAGCGCCGGTTATCTCGAAGGTTTTTACTATCGTCCGCGGATAGACAAGGACATATTACAAAAGCACCATAAAGGGCTGGTGTGCCTGTCCGCGTGCCTTAAAGGCGAGATACAGCATCTGATAACGAACGGACAGCTCGAGCAGGCGAAGGCCACGGCGGGGTTTTTTAAGGAACTCTTCGGTAAAGACTTCTATCTCGAGGTGCAGGACAATCTTATCCCGGAGCAGGAACGCGCGAACCGGACCCTTCTGGAGATGAGCAAAGAGCTGGACATTCCGGTAGTGGCGACCAACGACGTCCATTATCTGAAGAAGGAGCACGCGGCGGCGCATGAGGCCCTGATGGCCCTCCAGACGCAGACCACCCTCGACGACCCCAATAGGATGAAGCTGCAGACGGACGAATTTTATCTCAAAAACTCCGACGAGATGAAACGGAAATTCGGGACCGAATGCCCCGACGCCATAAAAAATACGATAGAGATAGCGGAAAGGTGCAATCTGGAGCTCGATTTTAAGAAGACTCACCTGCCTCACTACAGGCCGCCGGACGGGAAGACCAGGGAAGAATATATGAGGGAGCTGGTGGAGGAAGGGCTGAAGAAGAGGTATCCGGTATCCAGTAATGAGCTTAGGGAGAGGGTGGAACACGAGCTTAAGATAATAGAGAAAAGCGGTTTTACCAGTTATTTTCTCATAGCGTGGGACTTCGTATATCACGCGAAGGAGAAGGGCATACCCGTGGGGCCGGGCCGGGGCAGCGCCGCCGGAAGCGTGGTGAGTTACTCTCTGGGAATAACGGACATCGACCCCCTGAAGTATGACCTCCTCTTCGAAAGGTTCTTAAACCCCGAAAGAATAAGCATGCCCGATATCGACATAGATTTCTGCTACGAAAGAAGGGGCGAGGTGATCGATTACGTCGTCGAGAAATACAGCAAGGATAACGTGGCGCAGATCATCACGTTCGGCACGCTTATGGCGAAAGGCGTCATCCGCGACGTGGGAAGGGTGATGGGCATGTCATACGGCGATGTGGACAGGATCGCCAAGATGGTCCCGAACGACCTGAACATGACGCTGCACCAGGCCCTGAAATCATCGCCTGAGCTGAAAAACCTTTACGAGACGGACCAGCGCATCACCCGGCTCATCGAGACCTCGATGGTCCTTGAGGGCCTGAGCCGCCACGCGTCCACTCACGCCGCGGGAGTAGTCATATCGGAAAAGCCGCTAACCGAATTCATACCTCTTATGAAGATGGGTGACAGCCAGATCACGACGGGCTACCCGATGAACTCGCTTGAGAAGATAGGCCTTCTTAAGATGGATTTTCTCGGCCTGAGGACGCTTACCGTGATAAGCGAGACGCTTAAGATAATAAAAAGGACAAGAGGCGTAGATATAGAGATCGATAAGATACCCATAGACGACAGGAAGACCTTCGAGCTTTTGTCGAACGCCGAGTCCGTAGGCGTGTTCCAGGTGGAAAGCTCGGGCATGCGCGACCTCCTCAAGAAGTTCAAACCCGAGAAATTCGAGGACATGATAGCAATTCTCGCGCTCTTCAGGCCGGGGCCCATGGGCAGCGGCATGCTGGATGACTTTATCGCGAGAAAGCACGGCAAGGTGAATATCCAGTATGACCACCCGAGCCTCGAGCCGATATTGAAGGACACATACGGCATCATCGTCTTCCAGGAGCAGGTGATGAGGATAGCGTCCACATTGGCCGGCTTCTCGCTCGCCCAGGCCGATTCATTGCGGCGCGCCATGAGCAAGAAGACGCCCGAGGTGATGACGGAGGCGAGAAAGCATTTCATAGAGGGCTGCCTGAAAAAAGGCGTCAACAGGCGGGTGGCCGACAAGATCTTCAACCTCATCGAATACTTCGCGGGGTATGGGTTTAATAAATGTTTGGCCGGATCGACGGCTTTGATCGATGCGGATACGGGTGATCGTGTGACTATAAAGGAACTCTTTACAAGAAAAGGTCTTATAAAGACTTTCAGCTGCGACGAAAAGACTTTGAAGGTCGTGCCGCAGAAAATAAGAGACATAGTATGTAACGGAGTCAAAGAAGTGTATCACTTAAAAACACGGACGGGAAAAAAGATAGCCGCGACGGACAATCATCCCTTCCTGACAGTCTCGGGATGGAAGGAACTCCGGCAGCTTAAAGCAGGCGATATGATAGCGACTCCGAGGAACATACCGCTGATGCTGGATGACAGCATGGAAGAGTACAAGATCATATCACTCGCGAATCTCCTGGCAGAGGGCAACCTTTGCCATACGAGCGGGTTATATTTTTATAGTAATAGTAAAGAAGAGGTGGATGAGTTCGTCGAAAATATAGAACAGTTTGAATGCACGAAAGCGAGGGTCTGCCGCCGTAAAGGCAAGTATGAAGTATATGCAGGGACCGGCCGGGATGCAAAATTTTTCAAGGGGCAGAACCCCTGGAACAAGAGGGCCGTGTCAGCAATAAGCGTCTTGGAGAATAAGTCTATAAGATGCGGCGCCAGGATATGGATAGAAGGACTGGGATTGAGCAATAAGAAGGCGTACGAGAAATTCATCCCAAGAGAGATCTATAATCTTTCAAGCCGGCAGCTAGCCCTTTTTATGGCTAAATTATGGACCGGAGACGGTTTTATCGCATGCAAAAAATGTAAAATTCCGTACTATGCCACAAGCTCAAAAAAGATGGCGGAAGATGTGCGGCACCTTCTGCTAAGGCTTGGTATAATGTCGGTGATAGCGAAGAAGGAATTCAAATATAGATACAAAGGAGAGCTTAAGCGGAAATACGGCCATACAATCCACCTGCACGGACGCGGCAGCATGGAGATATTTCTCGATATCATCTGCCCTCATATTACCGGAAGAGACAGGCAGATAAAGCTTTTGAGAGATTATTATGAAAATACGCCGGCGAATATGGAATCAAAAGATGTCATCCCTCAAGATATAAAAAATATCGTTCATAGAGAGAAGGAGATGACCGGCAAGGGCTGGAGAGACATAGAAAGAGAGAGCGGCGTTTGTATGAAAGAGTTCTACGGAAAGCTGAAACCCCATAAAAAGGGCTTCAGAAGGAATACCATCAAAGAACTCGCCCTATATTTCGATTCCGCGGAGTTGCTTAAATACGCGGTATCTGATGTGTACTGGGACCCCATAGTAAGCGTAGAGTATGCCGGCGAAGAAGATACGTATGACGTAGAGATGCGGGATAAGCATAATTTCATAGCCGACGACATAATCGTCCATAATTCTCATTCGACCGCGTACGCGATGATATCTTACAGGACGGCGTACCTCAAGGCGAACTATCCCGTCGAGTTCATGACCGCGCTTCTCACTTCGGAAAAGGATAATACCGATAAGATCGCGCAATACATAGAAGAGGCCGGCAGGATGAGGATCAGGGTCCTTCCTCCGGACGTCAACGAAAGCTATGCGAAATTCACTATCGTGGACGACAAGTCGCCGGAGAACGCGTACGGGAAAGCGGTGAGGTTCGGGCTTTCCGCGGTAAAGAACGTAGGGCAGGGGGCGATCGATTCTATCGTATCCGCCAGAGACAATGAATGCAGGTTTAATTCACTATACCATTTTTGCGAGCACGTCGATTCCAGGCTCGTGAACAGAAAGGTGATAGAGAGCCTGATCAAGTGCGGGGCGTTTGATTCCATGGGGTTGTTCCGCTCCCAGCTTACGGCTATCCTCGACAGGGCCATGGAAGTGGCGGGAGGCATACAAAAGGACAGGATGGGCGGACAACTTTCCTTTTTCGATACCTTTGAGGCAAACGGCGATTTTAAAAAGAGCTTTCAGGAGATACCCGAGATCAAGGAATGGCCGGAAAACCAGCTGCTCATGTTCGAGAAGACATTGCTGGGCTTCTACGTGACAAAACACCCCCTCACCAGCTATGAGAAGATCCTGAGGATATACGGAAGCGCCAATACCATGAGCCTGAGCAATTTTAAAGACGGCGATTTCGTCAATATCGGCGGGATATTGAACAAGGTGAAGCTCACCACCACCAAGAGGACGGGCGAGCGCATGGCCATCGCGCAGCTTGAGGACCTGAGCGGAATGGTGGAGGTGCTGGTATTCCCGAAATCCTATACCGCCATCGGAAGGTTCTTTAAGGCGGACACTATGGTCTTTTTGAAGGCCCGGGTAAGCTTGAGGGAAGAAGAGCCTAAGCTCATAGCCGAAGACGCTTTTCCCCTTGAAGAAGTCCAGGAGAAGATGACCAAGTCGATCGCTATAAACATGATAACGAGCGGCCTTGACAAAAAAACCCTTGAGACCGTAAAACTTATTTTGTCAAACCACAGAGGCGATATACCGGCATATATATATTTTAAGACACCGGAGAGCAAAAAGGTCACGCTCGCCTTAAGCCGGGACTACGGCATCACGCCTTCCGCCGAGCTTATAAACGAGCTCGAGGAAACACTTGGCGAGGGCTGCGTCATGATCAACGCCTCCCGCAACAACAAGTAGCGGAATGGCGGTATTCGGGGATCCCTCTCGGGCGCGCGTCGCATCCCGTTAATCCGCAATAATTTACGTCATCGGCCCCGACAATATCCCCAAAACGCCCTTTTCCGCACCGGCCTCCTCTAAATATTGACAAACATAATCTATTGTGATATAATCGGTTACAATTATGATCGACAGGGATCTGGAGCATAAGATAAAAAAGGTAAAAGAATTCATGGAATTATGGGTGAAATTCCATGATATGTACAAGGACGCGCTCAGCCACGAGACGATCACGCCTGATGAAGAGAAGAACTTTCTTGAGACCAAAAGCCTGATAGCGAGAAAATATCAGGCGCTTATAGAGCACCTGGGGATAGACAGGCCGTATGACGATAAGACATTTGACGTGATATCACAACTCCTTTCTCTGAAGAGTGTTGCCGCGATATCAGACCTCAGCTTGAACAAGATAGAATATGACTGGCATAATTCGTATGTCCTTTTAAACAAGCTGCTCGGAGAGCTTGAGGCAGGGCAGGAGTCACTGAGAAAGGTCAGCAAGTTCGGCCTCTTTGCCAGGGAGCTTTTGTCCAATCCGATAGTGAATCTGATACTGGCAATACTGATCATAATCGCTGTTTACCTGGCGGTCAATTACGGAGAAAAAGTCTTCAGGCCCCAGGAGGGCTCAGGAGGTAAGATCGAATTCAGGCAATAGAAGGAGGTTGT
>CAZYBX010000100.1:0-5934 GCA_964645565.1 uncultured Planctomycetia bacterium
TCTCATCACCAATAGCGCCTTCTTCAGGGTCGAGCTCAATATGGTCGATGACGGGAGGTCTTTTTACGGTTTCTCCGAAAGATTCGTCCAATTTGCCGAAATAAATGGTGGTAAAATCGTCATTGCCGCCGTCCCGTAAAGCGGATTCGACCTCCTTCACTTCTTCCTCCATGTTCAGGCTGTCCTTTCTGCCGTGAAGAATCAGGACGGGGGCTTTTAACTTTTTCATCGCGTCTATCACATTGTACTTCTCTTCCAGATTCATCTTTTTTGTAAAGACCCTCTTCCCCAGTATGCTTTCCCAGTCACTTTTCCCCCAGGCGATATTCCTGCTCTGGCTTAGCGAGAGAAGCGCGCTTTCGAGGTATACGATATCGTTGGGCGCGACTTTTGCTATAAACCTCTTCAGCTTACGGCAATCATTGTCCAGCGGGTTCAGGGACGAGATCGCGGACATCATTATGCACGCCCTTATGCCGCTGTCTTGACCGCAGAGATACGCGGCGTAAAATCCGCCCTCGGAGTGTCCCAAGAGAGCTATGCGCCCGCTATCGACTACGGGAACGGACTTCAGATAATCGATCGCGCATTTCAGGTCGGATATCAATTCGGGCTGGGCATATGTCGCGAACAGGCCCTGGCTTTTTCCGATGCCTCTCTTGTCGAATCTGAGCACGCAATATCCCGAACCGGCGAGATAGTACGCTAAGTCGGTGAACATGCCGCAGGCCTCTCTGTCAAGCGGTCCGGAGTCCCATATAAGGAGAACGGCCGGATAGGGGCCCCGGCCCCCGTTTGGAACGGAGAGCGTCCCGTAAAGCGATACCTCCTCGTTTTTAAAAGTGACCTCTTTTTCAGTGTAAAGTTCGCTTTGTTTTTTGTATTTTTCCGCGGGGAGATCTCTTTTTTCGGTTGAAAATATCGCCTTAAACCCGTATTTCGGCATATCCACCTTAAGGATGTTATGGCGCCTGCCGGCTATCCACACGGAAATAAGGTCGCCGTTTTTCAATCCGAGCAGAAGCCTTTCGCAGCTTATTTTCCTGCCGTTTATCTCCAGGATGTCCCTCCCGGCGGAATTTATGGATACGACATCCCGCGCCGGCGGTATAAATGTCGAAATGGGAGTCAGGACGTTGACATATTGCTCGCCCCTTTTCTTGAAATTATACCTCCTTATCAGCGTAGGATAGGTTACGATCGCCTCTCTCTGGAAGATAAGATCATTGCCGTAGCTTGGAACGCTGTCGAGATAAGAGAAATCGGCGTGCCCCGTAGCCATGTAAGAGACCTTTTCAGGACCCTTTAATATATACAGCGTGCTTAGGGCTCCGTTGTTTGTCGTTTCCTGCGTGTAATCAAAAAGCTTTTTTCCCTTTATGCCGAAGGACGCCTTCCTGGTGATCTCCGTTCTGATCTTATTGAACGGCAGTTTGGTTACCGATTTGTAGATCATGCTGTTTTCAAGCCGGAATATATCTACTTTTTCATACCCTATAAGCTCGTTATCCCTGTAAAGCTCATACAAAAGAGTCTGGCGCTTTTGCTGATCGATATAGATAAACGCGGCGGCGATCATAAGTACCGTGATCACCGCCGCTATAATCAGGATGGTGTAGATGCCTTTCATCGCAAAGCCCCGCTTTTTTTGTATCCGCCGCGGCCGCCCGCCAGCTGGTTCTTATAAACGGCGCGGATTTCGTTAAAAATGCCGATGTAATCGCCGCTTCTGTAATCAGGATAGGTCGTTTCCCGGTACTCATATGTGCCCTTCTGAAATCTCAACGTAGGTTCTGCGTATATGCCGCCGCCCAGGTAAATACGGTGGCTATGGTCTTTTGTGGTCAGAAGGACGAGCTTGGCCAGTGTCAGATAGCCGGGGTCTATATTTATTTTCCTCTTGCCGCCCTCTGAAAGGCTAAGCTCGATTTTATTTGTCGTTGACTTCACCCGATAGATGCATTCCGGACTGACAAGACGTTCCATGCTTATGAATTCTCTTTTCAGATCAGGGCCCAGTTCTTCGTTATAATATTCAGTATGCCGGAAATCCATTATCCTGCTTTTAAAATCCGCAGGTCCGTATTTTCCGGCTATGAGCGATTCGGCCTTGCGAAGGACAGACAGGTCGTTAAATATAAGACCTACGATCAATTTAACTTTTGCGTGCGGAAGGACATTTCCCATTTTACGAACGGATATTAAAAGGCCGCTGCGTCTTGACGTCCGCAGCGACCTCGACTCAGCCGGGATACCGGCTGAATTACATCTTTCTTATTTCATTTATCTCACGGTCTAATATATGGGCCACATTGTCGATCTCGCTTACCGCGCAGTCTATAGCTTTTTTGAAATGTATAGCGGTCTCGTGCCTTTCCTCGAGCTCGACCAGCCTTGAGGCCATCTCCTTTAGACTCATGTACATATTCTTAAGCTCGCTGGCGTCCCTGAAATTGACCAGCTTATTTTTTATGAAATTCCTCAGCCTGGTGTTTTCTTCCGCCGGTATTTCGCGGAATTTTATGCCCACTCCGGGGTACCGGTAGGCGTGCTTTTTTTTGTCGGCAATCCAGACCACCTTGCCCTTCAGCATCAGGGGCATCGCCTTGTTGTTGATATCCAGCTTTAACTCCACGCGCGACCCTATTTTTGGCCGCAAGTGCGTCTTAAGGAATATGCCGGAGGTAGTGATGTTTTGAGCGTCGAAAAGAAAGCCGTTTGTGGTATTGCTTCCTCTGTGCCCTTCCCGATGCCATGATATGGGCATCTTTATCGCCAACCGCTTGGTCCTTCTTCGTTCCTTCATTCCTTAGCCGCCAGTCTGTCTATATAAGCGACAAGCTTATCCTTGTCCTCGGATTTTATATTTACGAATTCTATCCCCATGTGGAATATCCTCTTGCCCAATTCGTTCCTCTCGTTGAACTCTCCGCTGGACCACGCCACTTTTCCCTCCGCCTTGATAAACACTTGACCGTCCGGCAGCAGAAATTCCAGCAGCAGCATGGTGCCCTGCTTCAGCCTTTCGCTTACCATAAGTCCCATGCCCCCGATCGAGACGTCTTTAGTCCGGCAATTTAATTTTGCATCGGGCTTTTCTTCCACGGTATATCTTACGATAAACGATGTATTGATACGGACAGACCTCCGCCTTTCCTTTCCCTTCCAGTATTCTTCTACGGACCCCCTCGGCACCTTGGTCTTTTTAATCCTTTCCTCTTCGATGATAAGCATCAATAGCGCGGTCACGAGAATTACGATTATTATGATCTCCGCCGTCAATAACACAGCCTTCTCCCTATGAGGGTTAATTTAGCAATAATTATACACTGAGATAACTCTGAATGCAAGAAGGAAGATGCGTTAGGTTCCCAATATTTGCACGATGAGCTTTCTCTTCCTCGGGGAAGTATCAAAATCTATGAACACGATCTGCTGCCATGTTCCGAGAGTCAGCTTTTTTTCCCTGAACGGGACGGTGAGAGACGGCCCCAGGAGCGCCGCCCTCACATGAGAGTGGCCGTTATAGTCGCCCCATGTAAGATGGTGCGCATAATCACCGTTCCGGGGCGCTATTTTTTCGAACGCCTTCCTGATATCTTCGGCCAGATTGGGCTCAAATTCGATGGTTGTGAGGCCGCCGGTAGATCCCGGCACGAATACCGTCACCTGCCCGGTCTTCATGTCGTGCTTGTCGATCTCCCTTTGTACGTCACCGGTTATGTCGATGATGTCGGTGTTGCCTTTGGTGCTTAGAGACAGGTATGTCGTATTGAGTTTCATTGTAATCTCCCGTGGTTTATCGTTGATCGTCAATCGTTGATCGTACAAATCCATGGCATATACGATTAACGATAAACTATAGGCGATAAACGAACAATTTTGTTTTACAGGCTATTGTACATCAGGAAGCGTTAAGAGGCAAGGGAGATCGCGGGGCTGTATCTCATATTTGAAAGCTGAAGGTTCGATTCGCGGAGGAGCGCTATGAAGACCTTAGAGAGTTCCGGATCGAATTGTGTCTTTGATATCTCGTCGACCGCATCCTCTACCGCGAAGCTCTTTCTATAGGGCCTTTCGCTCGTCATCGCGTCAAAGGCGTCGGCGACCGAAAGTATACGCGCAAGCAGCGGTATGTCATCGCCCTGCAGGCCGTCGGGGTATCCCGCCCCGTCGTACCTCTCATGGTGATGCAGGATGACGGGGAAGCACCCCTTCAGGAATTGCAGATTGGCCACCATCTCAATACCGCGCGCGGGATGGTCTTGTATGGCGGAGATCTCCAGCGCGTTAAGCCTGGATTTCTTCTTCAGGATAAAATCAGGTATCGCGATTTTGCCGATATCGTGCAATTTGCCTCCGTAAAGAAGCGACTCTATCGCATCCCTGCCCAGGCTTATCTTCCTGGCGATCTTTATGGCGTAATTCGTGACGCGCTCCGAATGACCGCAGGTGTAAGGGTCTCGCGCCTCTATCGTCTTGACTAAAGCGGATATCGTGTTGTAATAGCTTAAGTGAATGTTCTCATGAAGGATCGCGTTTTTAAGCGCGATCGCGGCATGGGCCGCAAATGTGGAAAGAAGGTCTTTTTCAGATCTGCCGAAGCACCTTTTCTTCCTGGAGAATGCTACAATTACACCCAAAACACCTTTTTTATACAATATCGGAACCGCTAAAAGGGATCTGATCCCCTCATTCACGCATTCTCTATGGAATTTGACTCGACGGTCGGTTGAGATCTCGCACAACGCGATACTCAGACGGGCACTCATAGCAGATCCCGATACGCCCTCCCCTACCGGCAGGAGATCGACACTCCTCTTGAATTCATCGCTGACTCCGTAAGCCGCCTCAAGCCGCAGATTTTTGCCTTCTTTGTCGACAATGCGGACGACACAACCCGAAGCCCCCAGAAATTTCGGAACGGACCTCACTATCGTATTAAGCACATCTTCAAAATTAAGGCTTGATATGAGCTTATTCCCGATGTGGGATATAGTCTCCAATTGTTCATTAGCAAGCTTGAGGCCTGCCGATTGGCTGCTTTCAGCCTTTCCAGACGGATTCATTATCGCAGTCCTTTTTATGGCTGGTCTTGAAAAGCGTGGGTCTTTTTACTTCCTATATTAAGTATACAGCAATAAGGCTGTTTTGTCAAGAAAAACACTATAGGTGGAATATTAAAAAGTCAGAATTGAATATAATGTGCAGTAAAAATTAAATTGTTAGCTAATGAGAAAGTTTGTATTAGATTTATGTTTTGGCGGGATTTTCTTTGCCGGCAGTTTATGAAATGCCCGAAATCATTTTCTTGACATAGCGCGATATCAGGTTTTTTGTCTTTTCGGTTATCTCGTCAAAAAAGATTGCGGTCTCGTAAATGGTCTTATTTGTAGACGGCATCGGCAATGTCCTCACGACGGTTCCGCAGCATTCTATCTTGGTCTTCCTGCCTGAGCTGGCCGGCAGAAGGAGAGTGACAATGACTTTTGACATCAAGGGCAGCGGCCTGTCTGTAGTGAAATATAGACCTGAGGCTGAGATATTATTCGTCTCCACCATAGTGCAATAGTCCCCTTCCATTACCTTTACGGGGAGCTTCTCTTTTATGCGGGGCGTGCCTCTCTTTTCCTGATAGTTACCCATCTTATTCCTCTGTTTTTTTCGATGCATCGCCGGCATCGAAGGGTTATTATGCGCTTAGCCCGGCGGCCAGCCCAGCAGCCTGCCTCCCAAAAGATGCAAATGCAGATGTTCGACGAGCTGTCCCCCGTCTTTTCCGCAATTTATTACAAGCCTGTAGCCGGAATCGGCAACCCCTTTATCTTTAGCGATTTTCTTCGCGGCCGACACCATTTTTCCTATCAGCCCCTCTTTCTCTGCGGTCAAATCGCTTACCTTTCCTATATGTTCTTTAGGGATCAAAAGGACGTG
>CAZYBX010000101.1:0-5735 GCA_964645565.1 uncultured Planctomycetia bacterium
CCTGGCCTTCTTTGCCGTCAGGTCCTTTTTCGGGCGCTGCTTGAAGCGCGGCCTTATCATCCATATGAAAGACGTCCTCTCCGGCTACCTTGCTCTTCTTGCCTATTTTTTTTCTCAGGTAGTAGAGTTTTGCACGCCTTACCTTGCCCTTCCTGACCACTTTAATGTTGTCGACCGTAGGCGAATGCAGAGGGAAGGTCTTTTCGACGCCCTCGCCGTAGGATATGCGCCTGACCGTGAAAGAACGCCTTAACCCGGACCCTCTCAGCCGTATGACCACTCCTTCGAACGCCTGTAATCTGGTCTTGCCTTCTTCCTGGATCTTCGAATATACCCTGACGGTATCACCCGCCCTGAATCCGGGTATGTCCTTTTTTATCTGATCCGATTCGATATGCCTTATTTTTTCCATCTCTCACTCCTTAGCAGATCCGGCCTCTTCTTTTTCGTTATTTTAAGCGACTGTTCCCGCCTCCACCCGTCTATCCTTTTGTGATCGCCCGACAATAAGACCTCCGGCACCTTCAATCCGCGAAAGGACGACGGTCTTGTGTACTGCGGAAATTCAAGCACCCCGTTCTCAAATGATTCCGACTCACTCGACCTGCCGTTTCCCAGTACCCCGGGAAGCAGCCGCGCGACCGCGTCGATGAGCACCATGGCCGGAAGCTCTCCGCCCGTAAGTATATAATCGCCTATGGAGATCTCTTCGGCCTTAAGCAATTCCTTGACTCTCCCGTCCACCCCCTCGTAATGTCCGCATATGAGGAGGATCCTTTTGAATCTTGACATGCGCCTGGCCGTCTTTTGATCCAGCCTCCTGCCCTGCGGAGTAAGAAGGACGATCTTACAGCCCTTTTTACCGCGCCTGCCAAGGATCCCGCTAACGGCCCTGTATAGGGGGCCGGCTTTCATCACCATTCCCGGGCCGCCGCCGAACGGTCTATCATCCACCGTCCTGTGGGCATCGTCGGTGTAGTCTCTCAGATCGTGGATACTTATTTTAATCTTTCCCTTCCGCTGCGCCCTTTTGACGATGGACTCCCCGAGCACGGCCTCAAACATCCCGGGAAAGATAGTGATAACGTCTATTTTCATAAGTAGCGCCGTCCGCCGTATAAAACCGGCGATATATAGATCAGCTCACAGCGTGTTTTTTTATGATGCTCTTCACCGTAGGCGAAGGCTGGGCGCCCACGTTTACCCAATAGTCCGCGCGCTCTTTCTTCAGCACTACGAACGGCGGGTCCTTTCTCGGGTCATAAGTCCCGATCTCTTCGATGAACCTGCCGTCGCGGGGGCTCCTGGAATCGGCGACTACTATCCTGAAGCATGCCTTCTTGTTCGCGCCCGTCCTTTTAAGTCTGATGACTACTGCCATTCTATCTCCTTTTCTTGCCGTTATTCTTTTACCCGTTTGATATCCGCGCCCAGTCTCGCGAGTTTCTTCTCAAGGGATTCATAACCGCGGTCCAGGTGGTAGATCCTCGATATCTCGGTCCTGCCGTTCGCGACGAGGCCGGCCAGGACCAATGCCGCGCTGGCCCTCAAGTCGGACGCCATTACAGGGGCGCCGCTCAGTCTTTTTACCCCTTTTACGATAGCATTCGGGCCTTCGAGCACTATTTGCGCGCCCATTCTGTTCAATTCACTTATATGTATAAACCGCTCCGGATATATCTTTTCCGTAATGACGCTGATGCCGTTGGTGACAGCCATGAGCGCCATCATCTGCGCCTGCAGGTCTGTCGGGAATCCTGGATACGCCAGCGTAGTCACATCTACGGGCCTGAGGGCCCTCTTATACCGGACATGTATCCCGCCTTTTTTCTTCTCGACGGTTATCCCGGCTTCTTTCAGCTTGTCCACCAAAGCGAGAAGATTGTCATAGGCGGCGTTTTTTAAGAATATGTCGCCTTTGGTAATAGCCGCCGCAAGCATATACGTTCCGGCTTCGATCCTGTCCGAAATAAGCGTGTGCGCGCATCCGCGCAGCTTCTTTACGCCCGTTATCTCTATCCTATGAGAACCCTCGCCGCGTATCTTAGCCCCCATCTGTTTTAGAAATCCGGCCAGGTCGACGACCTCAGGTTCGCATGCGCCGTTTTCTATCACGGTCTTACCCCTGCCCAGCACCGAAGCCATAAGCACGTTGGCCGTTGCCAGAACGCTTGAGCCGTAGTGGCCGCCCAGATATACGCGGCCGCCTTTGATCCTCTCGCCTCTGGCTACTATATATCCGCCTTTCACTTTTATATTGATGCCCAGGTCTTTGAGGCCCTTCAGGTGCAGGTCTATCGGCCGCGGCCCGATCACGCATCCGCCCGGGAAAGAGACTTCCGCCCTCTTTCTCTTTCCTACGAGAGGCCCGAGCACGCATATCGACCCGCGCATAGTGCTCACAAGTTCATACGGCGCCTTATATAAATTTTTATTTCTGGTCCTTACCGTCACCGTGTCGCCGGAGATAGATATATCCTTGCCCAGCTGCGTCAGTATGCTGACCATGGTCTTGATGTCCGTAAGGATCGGCATGTTTTTCAGGACACATTTATCATCTGTAAGCAGGGTCGCGGCAAGAAGTGGAAGCGCGGCGTTTTTGGCGCCGCTTATCTTCACGCTCCCTTTTAATCTCTTACCGCCTTTGATAACAAGCTTATCCAATTTCTTTCCTTTGACGGGCCCGCGGTCTGCGCTCGATCATCATAACACGGTCGCAGCCGTTAAGGTCCTTATGGATCCGCGGTTCCAAAAACCTGCGGTCTTTCTTTGCTATGTCAGCTATGCGTCCGGCCTGATCGTATCCTATCTCAAAAGCGAACACGCCGTCTTTTTTTAAAAACTTCATCCCGTTCTTCAGGATTCTCGCGTAAAACCGAAGCCCGCTCCTGCCGCCGTCCAGGGCCCTCGGGTCTTCATGCGATATCTCCGGCTCCAATGCCGCAAGTTCGCTCCTGCGTACATACGGCGGATTTGATACAATTACATCAAAATAATTATAATACGCGTGGGGTATGTCATCAAAACCGTCGCTCCTGATGAATCCGATGCCGTCATTTACGCCGTTTGCCCGGGCATTATCTTCAGCCGTTTTTAACGCTTTATCGGAAATATCAGAAGCCAATATTTTACAGCCCGTTACGTTTTTTGTCAATGAAATAGCTATATTGCCGGAGCCCGTGCCTATCTCCAATACGCTGAAGTCTCTCTTGCCTTTCGCGCGCAGATATTCGGACAATCTATCGACAAGTATCTCTGTCTCCGGCCTGGGTATAAATACCCCCTCCGCCAGCTTTAAAGGTATACCGTAGAATTCCGTATAGTTCAAAATATACTGGAGCGGATACCTGGATGCCCTCAGCGCCACATAACGCCGAAAGAGATCCGCATGCTTGAGTGAAGGCCTGAACCCGTCATCGAACGCCAGGTCTTCGCGGCTTCTTTGAAACACGTCCAGAAAAAGGCGTTCGGCGTCATGGCCGGCGCATTTTATGCCGGACCGCTTAAGCTCGTATTCAGCCCATTTTATCAATTCTGCCTGGGTATGCATAGGCTGCCGCAAGATTTAATCCCTTTTACCGAGTCTGAGCGCCCTTTCGGCCGCTCTCAACTGCGCGATCAATTCCCCGAGATCGCCTTCCATGATCTCAGGCAGTCTGTGCAGCGTCAGGTTTATCCTATGGTCGGTCACCCGCCTGTCGGGATAATTGTATGTCCTTATTTTCTCGGACCTGTCGCCGCTTCCGACCTGTTTTTTTCTGTCTTTTGTGATCTTTGCCTGCTGTTCCTGCTTTAACTTGTCGTATAATCGGGCCTTGAGGACCCTCATCGCCTTCGCTTTGTTCTTATGCTGAGACCTCTCGTCCTGGCAGCTTACCACAAGCCCCGTCGCTATATGGGTGATACGCACGGCGGAATCGGTCACGTTCACGTGCTGTCCGCCTCTTCCGCCCGCTCTGAAGACATCTATTTTCAGGTCTTCGGGTTTTATGTTTACTTCCACATCCTCGACTTCCGGCAATACCGCCACAGTCACCGCGGAGGTGTGTATCCTGCCGGAGGCCTCGGTGACCGGCACGCGCTGGACCCTATGAGTGCCGCTTTCAAATTTTAAAAATCTGTAGGCGCCTTTTCCGCTGACGGAAAATATGACTTCTTTAAAGCCGTTCTTTTCGCTGTAAGAGCCGCTGAGTATCTCCGTCTTCCAGCCTTTTCCGGCGGCGTATTTCGTGTACATCCTGTAGAGCTCGGCCGCGAAAAGGGCCGCCTCCACCCCGCCCGTTCCGGCCCTTATCTCCATTATTATATTCCTGTCGCTTTCGGGCTCTTCGACGTATAATATGTCCTCGAGCTCCCTTGCGATCTCCGATCTCTTTTTTTGCAGGTCCTCAAGCTCCGACTCCACAAGCTTGGCGAATTCCGGATCATGGCGGTGTGATGCCTCGCCTTTCAGGCCGCCCATCTCTTTCTCTAATCTCCTGAATTCCCTGTACTTGGAGACGGCGCCCAGCAGTTCGGAATGCTCCATCGCGTATTTTTTGTAAAGCTCGGGTCTCGATACTATATCGGGATCGGAAAGGAGACACTCCAGCTCTTTTAACCTTTTTTCTTTAGCCTCCAATTCCTCGAACATGCTCAATCCTGCGCCGGCGGCGTCTCCGGAAGCTCTTTCTCGTTTCTCGCGGCCTCCTTCGCGGCTTCCTCCTTCGCCGCCTTCCTGGCCTCTTTTATCTGCTGCGTCTTTTCATACCTCTTCTTGAACTTATCCACCATTCCCGCGGCGTCGACCAGTTTCTGCTTGCCCGTGAAGAACGGGTGGCACTTTGAGCATATATCTATCTTTATGTTCTGTTTTGTCGACCTGGTCCTTATCACTTCGCCGCAAGCGCAGTTGATTATAGTCTCTTTGTATTGCGGGTGTATGCCTTTCTTCATCTTTCCCTCCTCGCATCAAGCCTTGTTCATGCTCATCAAAAATTCGGCGTTTGTTTTTGTCTTCTTGACCTTCTCTATGAGCAGCTCCATCGCCTCGACGGAGTTCAGCTCGTTCAAGACCTTCCGCATAAGCCATATCCTCTTAAGCTCCTCTGGATCCATGAGCAGCTCCTCTTTTCTCGTATTGGACCTCTTGATGTCTATGGCCGGATAGATCCTCTTCTGGAATAATGTCCTGTCGAGCTGCAGCTCCATGTTGCCGGTGCCCTTAAACTCTTCGAATATGACTTCATCCATCCGGCTGCCGGTCTCGACAAGGGCCGTGGAGATTATCGTAAGACTGCCGCCTTCCTCTATGTTCCTGGCGGCGCCGAAAAACCGCTTGGGCTTATGAAGCGCGTTGGAGTCCACGCCTCCGGAAAGTATTTTTCCGGAATGCGGCACCACCGCGTTATAGGCCCTCGCGAGTCTCGTTATGCTGTCGAGCAATATTATAACATCTTTTTTGTATTCGACAAGTCTTTTAGCCTTCTCCAGGACGACTTCGGCGACCTGTATGTGCCGTTCGGCCGGTTCGTCAAAAGTGGAGCTTATGACCTCGCCTTTCACGGAGCGCTGCATATCAGTTACCTCTTCGGGCCTTTCATCGATCAGCAGGACGATCAGTATGGTATCCGGCGAATTGGCGGTTATCGCGTTGGCGAATTTTTGCAAAAGCACTGTCTTGCCGCTGTAAGGCTGAGCCACTATCATGCCCCTCTGCCCCTTGCCCACGGGTGTCAGCATATCCATGATCCTCA
>CAZYBX010000102.1:0-5708 GCA_964645565.1 uncultured Planctomycetia bacterium
CTCTCTTCGGCGATATCCAGGCAGGCGCGCAGCGAAAGCCGGCTCACGTCCTCCGGCGCCTCAAAGACGTCCCTGCCGAAAAACTCATTGACTTTCGCTATCTTCTTCTCGGCTGTTTCGATGCCCTCTTTCGCCTCTTTATTGTCCGCGTCCAAAGCCAGGACACCGCTCCAGCATTCTATGGCTTCCGCGTACCTGCCGCTCTGAAAATAGGCCGAGGCCGTTTTCAGATATTTGCTTATCGCCCCGGAGGATTCCTCGCCGGAAGAACGTACGAATGCGGAAGGGCCGCCTGCGGAGGTATCCGCCTCCGCGACATAGAAGGCGAAAGCGCCGCGGGGGACCGCCGCCATCCACAAGAGGCTCCACAACATGACTGCTATTTTTATATGCACCATCTGTAATATCGTGTGTCCTTATGATTATTACTACTCGGCTTGCCCCGTATTTCCTTCGTTCTGCGTATTCAGTCCGGGCGCCGGCGGTGCGGCCTCCTTCTGACTTTTCTCTTCTTCCTTCTTGCGCCTCCTGTACTCCCTCATATATTTTTTCATATAATCTCTATGGGCCTTTCTGTGCTCCTGCCTGTAAAGCTTAAGATATTCGAGGTGCGAATGGCGCCATTTTCTCGCCCTCTCCCGGCAGGTCTCTTTCCACGTCGTGTCTTTTACTTCCCTATATTTGAAATAGTTGGGATTTTTTTGCCGCCACCGCTTCATGTTCTCGAGCTGCCTCTTATACTGACACTCCAGGTTTGAGCATATCTTCTGGTTGGGGCGGTATTTATTCGGCATAAACCCTTTTTTGCATAACACGCATATTTTGCCTTCTGCCATAATGACTCCTTTTGTTATACCTTGCCGTTCATAACATTACATATTTTCAAAATAATTTCTTATCACAAGGCTCGCCGCGCCCAGGGGGACCGCGTTTTCCCCCAATTGAGCCGGTATGATCTTAAGGCTGCGGTTTGCCTCCTCGAACGACCATTCCTTGACCGTCTCCTTCAGGCTGTCCATAAGAAGCGCGCCCGCTTTCTCTACGCCGCCTCCGATCACCACGACCTGAGGATTGAAAAGATTGACCAGGAAAGCCACCTTTTTCCCCAGATCCTGCCCGGCTTTAACGATCAGTTTAGCGGCAAGCTCATCCCCCTCTTTAGCCGCGGCTACGATAGTATAAAACCCTATATCGCTTATTTCACCGCTCACCAGTTTAAATATCTTTGAATCTTTATTTTTTCTCTGCAGCTCCTCGATATCATCAAGCATACCCAATTCTATGCTCCATCTGCCCAGACCGTAACCGTAGCTCCTGCAATCGTATGTGCCGAATGCGTTCGGATTCAGGATACCGAGCTCCCCCGCGCATCCGGAGGCCCCCGTGTAGACCTGCCCGTTTATCATAATACCGCACGCCACTCCCGAATACATATATATCACGTTCTTAAAGTCGGGGTTCAAAGTAAGCCATTGCTCTCCGAATACGGCGCAGTCCGCGTCGTTTTCAATGAGGAGCGGTATCCCGAACTTATTGGCGAATTCATCCCACATGGAGACGGAGATGACCTGGTCCTGGGACCCGAGCGGGCCCGGACATTTTATGGTCCGGTTTTCCTTGTCCAGTATACCGGCGACGGCCAGTCCTATGCCTTTTATCTTACCTCTTTCTTCGGCTAATTTTGAAAGCAGCTCATCCACTATCTCGATGAGTATCTTTATCAAGGCCTTGCCGGCCTTCGCGGGTTTCTTTCTCTTGACCTGAACGATTATATCGCATCTGAGATCGGTCGCCAGGCCTATCATATCGGACATGCCGAACCCCAGCCCGATGACATAAGCGGAGTTCTGATTGAGGTTCACCATCATAGGCTTGCGTCCGCCCGAAGAGGAATCGAACCCTTCTTCCGTCACTAATCCTTTTTTAATATAAGAATCGATGTAATTGCTGACCGTTACGATATTGAGCCCGGTGAATTTCGATATATCGGTCTTTGCTATGGGGCCCTTTTTCCTGACCGTGTCAAGTATCGAGAAATTCTTTCTTTCCTTGTCGGTCAACTCCCTGTCCGGGAATACGCTTTTCGGCTCCTTCATATCGAAAACCCTTTCCCTCTTACATTATATCTGAGTGAATATTTCCCTGAGCAGCAGGCTCACGGCGCCGAGGGCTACGGCGTCCTCCCCCAGGGCCGACGGTATTATGCGCACCTTATTGGCCGGCTCTTCAAACGCGAATTTTCTTACCGTCTTTCTTATGGGCCCCAAAAGCAGCTCCACCGCCTTCTCTATGCCTCCGCCTATCACTACGACTTCGGGATTGAACAGATTGATCAGATAGGCTATTCTTGTGCCCAGGTTCACCCCCGCGCTCTCTATCAGCTCTATCGCCAATTTGTCTCCCGATTCAGCGGCCTCGATCACTTTGTCTAAAGTCAGGTCTTCCAGTTTGCCGTTTATCAATTCCACCATCTTTGTGCCCTGCCCCTCTTCAATGGATTTCCGGGCCCTTGACACTATACCGAGGTCTATGCCCAGCGGCCTGAGGTAAGACAGGCTATCCGGCGGGACATTGAGCTTGCCGCCTTCCAGCGCACCGAGCGAAAGCTGTATCTCGCCGGCGCTTCCTCCCGAACCGCAATATATGTCTCCTTTTATTATTATGCCGCAGCCGACATCGGAATAAATATAAAGCATATCCTCCACGCCTCTTTCAAGGCTGAGGCGTTTTTCGCCGAATGCCGCGCAGGTCGCGTCATTGCCTATAAAGGTCGCTATCTGGAACCTCTGCTCGATGGCGGACCTGAACGCGTTCAAGCTGCCGGTAGTCCTCCCCCTCCGGGGGTCGGTATCCCTGACTATCCCGCTTTCCTCGTCGATCACGCCCGAAAGGCCGAATCCTACCGCCAGGATCTTATCTCGATGGATGCCGGATTTCGACATGATTTCCTCGACCAGGTCGCCTGCGCCCCTGATGACTTCCTCCATATGGCCCTGCGGCCTGCTTCTCTTCTGCTTGATTACGATCTTAGTGCCGAGGTCTGTCATGATCGCGATCTCATTCACGGGCCCTATGTCTACGCCGACCACATAGCCGCCTTTGGCGTCAAGTTCTACTAACGTAGGCTTCCTGCCGCCGCTTGAGACATCAAGGCCCTTTTCGACCACTATGCCCTTATCGATAAAATTATTGACATAATTAGATACAGTGACTATATTCAAATCGGATTCTTTGGATATGTCTGTCCGCGAAATAGGCCCCTTTTGCACGATGATATCGAGGAGCATCAGGTTCTTTCTCTCTTTATCCGTCAGCTTTTGATACTTAAAAATCCCGCTTTTTAATTTCATGTTTAAGCTCCTTTTTAGGACGTCGCAAAAGTGTAGTATTATTCTCTCTTTGTCAAAAGTATATCATAGAGAAATTTCTAAGTCAATATGTAACTTTTTATTTATGCCTAACACGCGTAATTCCTTTATATGTAAGGAATTAGCATATAGATAATGATTTGAAAAGCTATTAAATATGTAAAAAATAAAAATAAGAATTTAAGTATTCTTAATCAGGGGCGTATTCGCAGGTAATTGATCGATCTCGGATCAATCTCCGACATAGACTCCGGAAACATAATATTGATTCGGGTCTTTTCCGGCTGCTTTGAGCTTTGCCCTTCTTTTCTTCCGTTTCTCTTGAGCTCTGAAACTGATTTTTTTGCGTTTTCTGATGCTCATATCTCTATACCTCGACTTAATGTTTATAGCGCTACTATGGCGTCCAACTCCATCTTCATGCCGGCGGGCAGCTTGGCCTGGACCGTCGTGCGGGCCGGCGGCTCTTTTATAAAATAGTCTTTGTACGCGCCGTTAAAGGCCGAAAAATCATCCATGTCGGCCAAATAGCAGGTTATCTTCAGAATATTCTCCAGCTTGCCGCCGGCTTCGGCGATAATAGCCTTTATGTTTTCGAGCGTACGGGTCGTCTCCTGCTGGATAGTCCCTTTTATCATCTTGTTCGTAACGGGATCTATGGGACCCTGGCCGGATATGTACAGGATGCCCTTATGTATGACGGCTTGCGAATAGGGGCCTCTCGGTTGAGGCGCTTTTGAAGTCAATATCACCTTTCTATCTGCCATTTTTCTCTCCCTTGTTATAAGTCCAATCTCTCCAGTACAGCCTTTACGATCAACGGCAGTGCGATAGTGGCGTCCGCATAGACTTCCGCCCACCTTCCGCCTTCGTCCGGCGGCGTAATTTTACCCCAGGATACGCCTTCTGAATAGGTGCACCCGGAAAGTCCGCCCCAGTGGACCGGTTCCGGGCAGATCCTGACGCCGTATTGATAACGCTTAAAACCGCCTCCCGTCTTAAGCCGTTTATCGATGATATCCAGATAAGGGCAGACCTGCTGCGCCCAATTCCTCGGAACGCCTCCGCCTATAGTGAATATCCCCATCCTTTTTTGCTTCTTTACCAATTCCGTAAACTCTTCGAGGTCTGACAGCGGGTCGAATCTAAACTGTTTTTCATTTTTAAGCCCCGCCGCCCTGTTATAGATCCCGAGGTCAAGTCCGAGCTCGGAATCCGTATATGCGGGGATAAAAACGGGGACCTTTTTGGAATAAGCGCTCTTCAGTATGCCCCGCCCCTTCGTGTTCTCGGCCAGATAACGGCCCAGCATCTCGTTTAGAAACCTGCTCGATAATACCTTATCCCTGTCTATCCCGTCGAGGACCTTTTTGAATATTATCTCTACGCCGTCCAAATTCTTTTCCAATTCCAGCGTATCATACACTCTATTATAACCGGCGCCGTAAAGCTCTTTGTCGTCCATATCCCTTTCGTATTTAAAATGCGTCATGCCGGCCGCTTCAACGAAACCGTGAGCCATAAGCGCTCCCGTGGAGACTACGGCTCCGGCCATACCGTTTTCGATCATGTCCGAAATGACGAGACCCATCTTTGCCACAGTCATCGCGCCCGAGACGGTAAGCACTATAAAGCAATCCCTATCTTTTACCATCTCGTAAAGGACATCCGCCGCCTCTCCGACGCTGCGGCCCCCGAAGGACGTAAAGGCCATCTGCGTCACCAGGTCATCGACGGTCTTTATCTTAGAAAGGTCGAGCGGCCTTACCGGCTTCAGGCGGTCTGAAAAACCGTCTCTCAGCTGGCCCGCTTTCCTCCGGCATGATACCCGGGCATTTCTCTTCTTTCTCATAGGCTCTGATTATATCAGAATCCTCATTTTTTTCAATCCTTTTCGCCCATATGCCGCCCTTGGGGACATTCACCTTCGGTGAGTGTCCCCACCAGCGTGCCACTTTGGGACACTCCGCTTTCGCCCCTCATGCAACAATATTTCGATTTCAGATACGATGTTTTGTAAGCTCGCTGATTTTTTCGCCGACCTTTGGGACTTAACGGCTCAAAAATTTGACGAAATTCCTCAGCCTTCTATGCAAGGGTCAGTTTCGTCATTTCCTCGCCGTAAGTCCTCAAAGGTCATTTGCCGAAAAAATCTTTATGCTCGCTTTACAAACCACCGACTTTCGCAACTTTTTTTCAACAGTGTCACCCAGGGGCACGTCCCTAACATAGTTAATCCAATTCTAAAATGTCAATCCTTCTTAGGCCTTCAGCTTCCGGCCGTCTTTATCGAATATCCGGAATTTCGCTATGCCAAGTTTTTGTAATACGAACTGGAGC